>NZ_JBHTHU010000004.1:0-9436 GCF_042676765.1 Mucilaginibacter calamicampi | reverse complement strand
CTGAAAGAAACGATCCGGGGCATCAAGGAGCACCTGCGTAAAATACCCAACAAGGGCTTAGGCTTCGGTGTATTCGCTACGGAGGAAGGATCGTCCTGCAGTTACGAAGCCCTGCCCAAAGTAAGCTTCAACTACCTGGGTCAGTTTGACAATAAGGAAAACGAATGGCAGTTGGCCGGCGAAGCCAGCGGCACAGCCATGTCAGCAGCGAACAAGCATCCGGATGTGATAAACATCAACGGGAAAGTGCTGAATAGTAAGTTGTCGTTTACCATTATTACCAGGCTGGGTCAAGAGGCAACCGAACACTTTGCCGCGCGGTTTAAGGCTGATATACTACAAGTTATTAGCCATTGCACAGATAAGCTGGAGCAAACCGGGCGCAGCCACACACCAAGCGACTTTAAAGGAGTTCGTATAAGCCAGGCTTTGCTTGATCGCTTACAAACAAAGATGAGCTAACGATGAAAAACGAAATACTGTACGTTTACCCTGCAACCAGCTTGCAAAAGGGATTTATATATCACGCTTTAAGTCAGGCTAATGACGATGCCTACCGGCAGCAGATATTGCTTGACTATCATCAGCCGCTGGATATCGAAAAATATATTGAAGCCTGGGAATGCTGCATTGCGCAATACCCCATTTTGCGGACAGCTTTTGACTGGGAGGAGGATATTATCCAGATCATCTACAAATACGGCAAATTGTACTGGGAAATAAAAGACGTAAGCCATCTTGCTACCCAGGCCGAAAGGGACGAAGCGATAGCGCAAATACAGGTTGAAGACAGGAAGCAAGGTTTTGATCTCACCCAACCCACCCAGCTAAGGGTATATATAATCAAACAATCCGAGGATAGTTATACTATTTTAAAAAGCGATCATCACATTATTACCGATGGCTGGAGTTTGCCTATTGTGCTAACAAGTGTGCATCATTACTATGGCGAACTAAAAAATAATAAAAAAGTAACCATCAGGCAAGATGAGGCATACATAAGCACGCTTGAATATATCCTGGATAATAAAGATACATCCGAACGGTACTGGGAGAAAACTCTCGCCGGCGTAGCTTACGCCAACGACATAAGTTCGATTTTGAGCGCGCCGGTAGAGCTAAATAATTATCAGTATATAGAAAATCCGGCAAATAGTACTTTGCAGATAACCGGCGACCGCTATCATCAGTTAAAAGCGTTTTGCCAGCAAGCCGGGATAACGATGAACGTGGTTGTGCAGTTTCTGTGGCACAAACTTTTGCAGGTGCACAGTGGCGACGACCGGACAATTACGGGAACAACAGTATCGGGCAGGGAGTTGCCGGTAGAGGGCATTGAAGCCAGCGTGGGCTTGTATATCAACACGCTTCCGTTGGTAGTTGATTGGGATAACGACAATTCAATAACCGGTCAGTTAAAATACATCCATCAGCAAATAGCAGACTTAAATGCCAACACCTGTACTGATTTGGCCAACCTGCAGAAAGCGGGCGAGCGGCTGTTCCATAGCTTGTTTGTGTTTGAAAACTATCCCATCCCCGAAGGTGGTGCCCAAAAATTAGAACTCAGCATCAGAGACATCGTAGAGAAAATAGACTATCCGCTAAGCATTATGGCATATGATCAAGGCGAAGTTTTATCGGTAAAGTTTTGTTATGATCTGAAATGTTTAACAACCGAAAAAGCGTTGATCCATCTACAATCGATGGATCATATTCTTTCGCGAATACTTGAAAATCATCAACAATCGCACAGAGCGATAACGCTGCTTAACAAAACAGAATACGATAAGATCATCCATGAATGGAATGTAACGGATAATGATTTTCCGCAAGGCCAAACCATTCAGACCTTGTTTGAGCAGCAGGCAAATCTGTATCCAGACAACGGCGCGCTTTTTTTTGAGGATCAGCAATTAACTTACCGCGAACTTAACAGCAAAAGTAACCAACTGGCCAGGCATATACGTGCGCAATATCTGCTTCGCACCGGACGCGAGCTGACTGCAAATACAATGATTGCCTTGTGTGTGAGTCGGAGTTTGGAAATGGTTACCGGTATAATGGGTATTTTAAAAGCCGGGGCGGCTTATGTTCCGGTAGATGTAAATTATCCGGGGGAAAGAATTGATTACATACTGGATGACTGTGGTGCAGAGATCATCCTGTGTCTGCGAAGATCATCTGATAAAATAGAATTTCAAATACGGGAAAACAGAGCGATCTATATTGATCTGGATGAAGCCTTATACGATCAGGAAGAAAATAGTAATCTACCCGCCTACAACAGTGCTGGCGATCTGGCCTATGTTATTTACACTTCGGGTACTACCGGCAAACCCAAAGGGGTTTTAATTGAGCATAGCGGCGTTGTTAACCTTGTTTATAATAGCAGTATCGAGCTTGGTATAAATTCGCAATCGGTTCATTTACAATACGCTTCGGTAGTTTTTGATGCATCAGTTTACGAAGTATTTAATGCGCTGTTACGCGGTGCAGCATTGGCAATTGTCTCGGATGCAGCCAGAAAGGAAGATCAACTGCTAATCGATTTCATTACGCGAAAGAAAATAACGCACGCTATACTACTCCCCGCGCTGGTAAACTCTTTACCCACAGATTTTAAGGGTATAGATACTTTGATATTAGGCGGAGAACAAAGTCCGCCCGAACTGATAGCGCACTGGAGCGGCAGGTGCCGCCTAATTAATGCCTACGGGCCTACAGAGATTACCGTTTGCGCAACTATGCACGAGTTTGGCACAGACAATTTGAACTCAAACATAGGTAAGCCTATCAGTAACACCAAATTATATGTTCTTGATGGCAATTTGAACCCGCTGCCTGTTGGTGCTACGGGCGAGTTATACATATCGGGAGCCGGGGTAGCGCGTGGGTATCTTAACCGCCCTGAATTGACAGTCGGTAGATTTATGGTCAACCCATTTACCGGAAATACCAAAGGTTATGAGCGCATGTATAAATCAGGCGATCTGGTTCGGTGGCTGGAAGACGGCAGCCTTGAATTTATTGGCCGCAATGATGAGCAGGTGAAGGTACGCGGCTACAGGATTGAATTAGGCGAAATAGAAAATGCGCTGGTAGATATTGAAGGGATAAAGCAAAGTTGCGTTATAACCAAAGAACGGAAAACGGCCTCGGGGACTAACAAATACCTGGTGGGCTACTACGTTGCCGATAGCGACCATACGTCTGAAAATGAATTGGAGATTATTAAGAGTTGGGAACTTTTATATGATACGGAGTACGACAAGACGGTAAGTGAGGATAAGATGGAAGCCGATATTGGCGGATGGAACAGTTTTATTAATCAAGCACCTATTCCGGAGCCGGATATGTTAGCCTGGCGGGAAGCGATTGTTACCACTATCAATTCTTTAAAACCTTCAAATGTATTGGAGATTGGCGTTGGTACAGGATTATTGATGTACCCACTGCTTGATCATATAAACAGTTACGTAGGTATAGACATTTCTAAATCGGTTATCTACCGGCACAAAAAAGCGCTGGAGCATAAGACTTACAACACCGAGTTTTATCATTTAAATGCCGACGAAATAGACCTGCTACCACAGGCCGTGTATTATGATACGGTTATCATCAATTCCGTGTGCCAATATTTTCCGGGTATAGAGTATTTTGAAACGGTGGTTGATAAGGCAATAGCCAAACTCACGCCCGGCGGAGCTATCTTTTTAGGCGATATCCGAAATTTCGATCTGCATAAAAAACTAATAGAAGAACGCTTCGCCTTTAAAGGCGATACCTATACGCAGCAGGATATAGACCTGATGGCGCTCAAGGAAAACGAATTTTTGATATCGCCACGCTATTTTAAAAGATTGGCCCGGCGGTATAAAAATGTGGAGGTAACGGTGCTGGAAAGGCAGCGCACCTATACGCATGAATTAAGCGAACACCGCTATGACGTTGTTATTGTTAACAAAAAACCCGCAGAGAATGCAGTCGATATAATTGAAGCTTTAGGCAGCTCGGGCGGCGAACACAATATACCGTTCTTCAGCCAAATCAACCAGGAGCAGATCTACCAACGGTTGGCCCAGGCCTTGCCTGCTTACATGATACCGGATATCCTGGTACCCGTACTGTCGTTACCGTTAACACATAACGGTAAGATTGATAAACGAGCCTTGCCGGATCCATATTACAACAGCCGTAGCGAAGTGGCGAAGCCGGTTACCGATCTGGAGATGAAACTATTGGCGATTTACGGCGAAGTGCTGGGTATTCCAGCGGAACAGATAGGCACTGATCAGGATTTCTTCAGGATAGGCGGCAATTCTATCCAGAGCATTTTACTAAAAGGGCGGCTTAACAAGCTGGAAGAGTTTAAACATATTAGTGTTGCCGATATCTTTAAATATAAATCAGTAGATAAATTAGTACAAAGCCTGGATCCGGGCGAAACGGCGGAGTATAAGCTGCAGGAAAACAGTGTGACTACCGAAGGGCATGAAATTGCCATTATTGGTATGTCGGGCGCATTTAGCGGTGCAGATGATCCTAACCAATTCTGGCAACTGATAGCCAACCAGCAGGAGGGGATAAGTTTTTACAGTAAAGACGAGTGCAAAGCCCTGGGTGCCGATGCTGCACTAATAGACGATCCAAATTTCATCCCTTCCGCAGGAAAAATAAAAGACGTTGATCTGTTTGATCCTGCTTTTTGGGATATGTCACTCAACGAAGCAAGTGAACTTGATCCGCAGACACGTAAATATTTAGAGCATAGCTGGCTGGCGCTCGAAGCCTCGGGCTATGCCGGTAACCGCAAGCAACATAACATAGGCACATTTGCAGGCAACGGACTGAATACGTATTTCTACGACAATGTTTTGAATGGAGAAGGCAGCGAAGAGATCAATATGTGGGCTGCTGCGGCATCAAACATTAATGCTATTGCTACTAAAACTGCTTATCTGTTAGGTCTTTCGGGCCCGGCAAATACTATTAATACTGCATGTTCAACAGGATTGGTAACGGTTATAGAAGCCTGCAAGAACCTGCAATTAGGCACCTGCGATATGGCGATGGCCGGTGGGGTAGGTTTGGCGATGCGGGATAAAGTGGGGTACATTTTTCAGGAAGGAATGGTTTTCTCCAAAGATGGTCATTGCCGCACCTTCGACAAAAACTCATCCGGCACAACTATTGGCTCGGGCGTTGGCGTACTGGTTTTGAAAAGGATAAAAGATGCTGTGAGGGATAATGACCGCATACTCGGCGTAATAAAAGGCTACTGCACCAATAATGACGGCGACAGAAAAACGAGCTTTACCTCACCATCGCTTATCGGGCAAAGCGAGTGTATCGTCAATGCTCAGAAAATGTCGGGCCTTAGTTCAGAACAGATCGAGTATGTTGAATGCCATGGTACCGGCACTCACCTGGGCGACCCCATAGAAGTGCAAGCACTTAAAGAAGCCTTTGCATTTAACCGCAGTAATAAGCAGGCAGACCATAAAGCTCTGTTGGGTGCTGTAAAAGCCAACATAGGTCATGCAGATGCGGGCGCGGGTGTAGCCGGTCTGATCAAGGTGATCCTGATGTTGCAAAATAACATCATCCCCGGGCAAGTAAATTATAATGAACCTAACCCCGAACTGAATTTAAAACTCACTGGTTTTGAGATCAATCAAAAAAACCAGCCATGGCCCGTAGTAACCAACAAGCAGCGTATCGCAGGTGTAAGTTCGTTTGGTATAGGCGGTACCAACGCGCACCTGATTGTTGGCGATTATATTGAAAAAATTGCCCGACCTGCGGATGCGAAGATGCCGGAGCAGGTTGAGGCAATTCGTTACATCATACCTGTTTCTGCCAAAAGCCGGCAATCGCTTTCGGATTATAAATTAAAGCTGATTGATTATATAAATACACACGAAGATATTTTAATAAAAGATCTGGCCCATACCCTGCAAAGAAGGGCGCAGTTTCCTTTCCGAAGCGCTTACAGCGCCCGCAGCATATCCGAATTGATGGCGAAAGTAAACGCGGACAACTCTGGTAGCGGTAGGGAAACCAGCGTGAATAATAACGTAATATTCTTGTTCCCCGGGCAGGGCGCGCAGTACGTTAACATGGCTAAGGGGCTGTATGAGGGCGAAACGGCGTTCAAAAAATTAGTCGATGATTGTATCGCGATTTCACAACAGTATCTGGAAACTGATTTGACAGAAGTGGTATTTGCCTGGGGCGATTTTTCGGCTCATAATATCAACGAAACACATTTTTCTCAGATATCCCTCTTTATTATTGAGTACGCACTGGCAAAGTATATTATTGATTTGGGTGTTGAAGTTGATGCCTTTGCTGGACATAGCATAGGCGAATATGTGGCGGCAACCTTAACTGGTGTATTTAAATTGGAGGATGCCATTAAACTAGTGATAGCCCGCGGCAGGTTGATGAACAGCATGCAGCCCGGCGCTATGTTATCTATCAGCGCCGAAGAAAAAACGGTTTTGAAGTATGCTGCGAGTTTTAACTGCAATATAGCGGTCATCAATTCTAAAGAAGACTTCGTGGTTTCAGGCACGAAGGAAGCGATCAACGCTTTAAAAATGGCGACTGAAAATGACGGAATACCGACAGTTATTTTAAAAACCTCGCATGCTTTCCACTCGCCGATGATGGAGCAGGCAGCAATTGATTTTGAAAAGGAATTTAGTGGAGTGAAGCTGAATGCGCCAGAAAGAACCTTTATCTCCAATTTAAGTGGTGAAATAGCGGGTGAAGAAGTAACTACCCAGGCTTATTGGTGTGATCAACTGCGAAATACTGTTCAGTTTAGCAAAGGGGTTAACACATTGCTCAATCTGTATAATCAACAGGTTAATTTTGTTGAGGTGGGCCCGGGCAAGGGCTTAAGCGCATTGGTGCGGAAACATGACAAAGGAAACACTCGTAAGCCAATCCAGACGACACAGTTATTGCCATCAGGAAATGAGTTATTGAACAACCATGGCTGTCCGCAACTCAGCTGCAGTGAAGATTTGAAAGCTTTGCTTTGGGAAGCGGGAATAATCTCATTGCAGGATTATCTCGCTGAGCCCGGTACCGCGCGTGTTTTAACGGATTTGCCTACCTACCAGTTTGACTTTAAAAGGTGCTGGCTTGAAAAAAGCGTGGATACATTAAAGGGAAGATTAACTGTACTCCCTGCTAAAGATTGGTTGAGTAGCCCGAAATGGTCGGCTTTGAAGAATCTTAATCGATCATTTGCCGAAGTTAAAACGAAATATAGCAATGCTATAGTTTTCCTGCGGGAAGAGCAGATCCCATTGTTTGATCTTCACCAGTTCTCGCAGTCTTCCCGCCTGGTGGTGCTGAGTATGCAATGCGATGAATTTCAATACAGCGACGATTCAGGTATTTTTAGCATCAAACCCGATAATGAGCAGCATTTCGAGGCTTTAGCGGCAGACTTCAAAAAGCGAAACATTGTATTCGATGCAGTTATGCACCTTTCGTCAGTTGATAATCTGAATGATATTGACGAGCAACTGGCCTATAGTTTTTATTCCCTGTTCTTAATTCGCGAAAAATTGCTGAAAAGCGCAGGCGATATGGATTTGCTTGTACTTACAAACGGGTTGGCCCAGATCACAAATCAGGACACTATCCATGCGGGTAACGGAATGCTGGTAGGCGCTGTAAGAAACATTAACCACGAATTCCAGAATATCAATGCGAAGATAATTGATGTCGGTACGCAACCTCATGATTCGACGGTAATTGCACATGTAGCGAGCGATGCAGCATTTGACAGATCGGAAGACCTATTGGCGATCAGGTTCGGGAAATTATGGAAGGAAACTTATGAAATGGTCGCCGAGCCATCATCCCAAGAAAACAACATAAAAGACGGTGATACGATATTAATTACCGGCGGTTTGGGCGGCATAGCTTTGGCAACTGCGAAATATATTTCGGAGTTTAATAAGGTTAATTTTATCCTGGTAGGCAGAATGGATAGTTTGGCCGATAGAGCATCAGAAAGCGCCGGGCAGAAAAATGAGATTATTAAAGCAATAAAAGATAACGGCTCTACCGTTGCATTACGTATTGCTGATATTGCAAATGAAGCAGCTGTGCAGCAATTGTTCGCTGAAACCGGAAATACCTTCGACGCGATTGACGGTATTATCCACACTGCGGGTGCTACCGCATTGTTGACGGACAAATGCACTCTCGAAAATATTAAAAAAGCTTTTAGCGGTAAGGTTTACGGTATTGAAAATATCATGGGCAATATCGATGTGGATAGGCTACGATATGTTGCTTTTACCTCGTCGCTGGCGAGTGTTATGGGGGATGTTAACCGCATCGAATATTGCGCAGCTAACAGCTACCTGGATTTTTTATGCGTTGATACAGCCAGGTTTAAAAATGCCGCAACCATCACCGTGAACTGGCCGGGATGGATGGATACCGGAATGGCAAAAGGACATAAAGCAGCAGAGCCCAACCTCTTAAAAAATGCAAGCAGTTTGGAAAAATTGCTGATAAAGAACGTTATCAGCGAAACCGAAGGCGCGGGTATATTTTACGCGCTAATTAACCAGTCTTCGTACAGGCAGGTTGCAGTATCAAAGATCGATCTGGCCGGGCTGAAAAAGAAACTGTTTGCGCAAAGCGAACAAAAAGCAGCAATTAAGCAGGTTGAAATCGTTGAGGCGAATTACTCAGAAAATGAAGCGAAGGCGGCTCGGGTATTTGCTGGTCTTCTTGGATTGGAACGTATTTCTGTTCATGACGATTTTTTTAGTTTGGGCGGAAATTCTATCACGGCGATAAAAGCCTCGCATTCCTTAAGCGCCGCGCTTGGAAAAAGCGTGAAAATTGCTGACTTGTTTTTGTATAAAACCATTTCAAAAATAGTGTTGCATTGTGTGGGTGTAAACGAAGTTGTGATACCTAAAATACACAGTTCCACCTCACCCTTATCCTATTCACAGGAGCGTTTATGGTTTATCGAGCAATATGAAGGAGGAACGAACGCCTACCACATTCCGGCGCTGTTTGAGTTATCAGGGGAGACAGATGCAGCAGGGATAAAACACGCGTTGCGCCGCATAGTGGACCGTCACGAGGTACTGAGAAGCATGATCGGCCAGATAGACGAAGAAGGGTACGGAGTACAGCAGGTACATACGCATCCGCTGGAAATAGAAGAAGTAACGCTGGGGCAGGGCGAAGATCACGAATTGCGGATCAGGGAAGACATCAACCGCCCTTTCGACCTGAGCAGGGAATATCCTGTCCGCGTAAAGTTGTATCACCTGGCAGCACATTCCAAAAAGCTGCTGCTGGTAAATGCCCACCATATTGCCAGCGACGGCTGGTCGATGGATATCTTTCAGCGGGAGTTACTTGGTTATTACGAAGCCTG
>NZ_JBHTHU010000003.1:0-993 GCF_042676765.1 Mucilaginibacter calamicampi | reverse complement strand
GAAAGCTACACGGCCCCGCAGACAGAAGCAGAGGCGGTCTTGTGCGTAATCTGGCAGGAAGTACTGGGCCTGGAACGGGTAGGGGTAACAGACGACTTCTTCCGTATCGGGGGTAACTCAATACTGGCTATTCATCTAACGCATAAAATAGGCAGGGCGTTGGGTTATACAGTAAAGATTTCGGATATATTTAGCTATCCGCGCATCCGTCAATTTATTGAAAATAAAGAAGTTAATATAGTAGAATACGTTGAAGGCGAGTTGTAATGTGAGTTTGCATTGTTAAATTGATAGTAAAAAAAACATAATGACCGACCAATACGAGGCTGTTAAATTATTATATCGCGCTAATGCCAATGATATTTGGTTGTGGGTAGAAAATCAAACCATCAAATTTAAAACACCTAAAAACAAGGATGTTTCGGAAATAATGGCTTTGCTGGCTAAAAACAAAGCCGATTTGCTTAAAGTATTAAGCAACAATAAGATATATAACAACAACGAGGGCATTAAAATATATCATGCCGATATTTCCACCTCACCCTTATCCTATTCACAGGAGCGTTTATGGTTTATCGAGCAATATGAAGGAGGAACGAACGCCTACCACATCCCGGCGCTGTTTGAGTTATCAGGGGAGACAGATGCAGCAGGGATAAAACACGCGTTGCGCCGCATAGTGGACCGTCACGAGGTACTGAGAAGCACGATCGGCCAGATAGACGAAGAAGGGTACGGAGTACAGCAGGTACATACGCATCCGCTGGAAATAGAAGAAGTAACGCTGGGGCAGGGCGAAGATCACGAATTGCGGATCAGGGAAGACATCAACCGCCCTTTCGACCTGAGCAGGGAATATCCTGTCCGCGTAAAGTTGTATAGCCTGGCAGCGCATTCCAAAAAGCTGCTACTGGTAAATGCCCACCATATTGCCAGCGACGGCTGGTCGATGGATATCTTTCAGCGGGAGTTACTTGGTTATTACGAAGCCTG
>NZ_JBHTHU010000002.1:0-291261 GCF_042676765.1 Mucilaginibacter calamicampi | reverse complement strand
GATCGTCCTATACCTACGAAGCCCTGCCCAAAGTAAGCTTCAATTACCTGGGTCAGTTTGATAACAAGGAAAACGAATGGCAGCTGGCGGGCGAAGCCAGCGGCACAGCCATGTCAGCAGCGAATAAAGACCCCCATACGATCAATATCAACGGAGGGGTAAGCGGGGGCAGGCTCAGGTTCAGCATCGTAACCACGCTGGGTGCAGCAGCCACCACCCGTTTAGGCGAACAGTACAAAAAAGAGCTAAAAGCAGTAATCGCCCATTGTATGGCAAAGCTTGCAGCCAGCGGCAAAGGCTATACCACAGTAGATTTCCCCGGATTAACGATCAGCCAGACCTTGCTGGATCAGTTAACCGCAAAAGCTAATACAGCGGGTAGGGAGATCACTCACCTTTATCCCGCAACAAGCCTGCAGCAAGGGTTTATTCATCACGCGCTGCTGCGGCCGCAGGACGAAGCTTACCGGGTACAGCTGCTGTACGATTACAAAGGCAGGCTGGATATAGCAAACTATGTAAAAGCCTGGGAAAATGTAATAGGCCAATACCCCATCCTGAGAACAGCCTTTAACTGGGAAGAAGAAATGCTGCAGGTGATCTATACCACAGCCGCCTTAAGCTGGCAGGAGCACGATCTGAGCCACCATCACAGCCAGGAGGCAAAAGACGCGGCGATAGCACAGCTCCAGGCAGCAGACAGAAAGCAAGGCTTCGATCTGACCCAGCCGGGACTGTTGCGATTGCATATCATCAAACAGGCAGCAGACTATTATACTATTCTCAAGACAGAGCACCACAGCATTGCCGATGGCTGGAGCAACCCGGTACTGTTAAGCAGTGTTCACCGGAATTACGAAGCCCTGCAGGCGGGTCAAAAACTCAACATAGCAGCAGACAGTGCCTATCCCCAGGCACAGGCGTATATAGCAGCCAACAAAAGCCGTGCGCAGCAGTACTGGGAAGAGCAGCTGGCAGCAGTAACAGAGGCCAACAACATCAATGCCCTGCTGAGCCGGCCAATAGACCAGCGGCAATACCGTGGTCTGGAGAAACCCGGATGGCAAACGCAGCAGCTCAGTACAGGGCTTTACCGTTCATTAAAACAACTGAGCCGGAAAGAAGGCATCACGCCGAACGTGATCCTTCAGTATGCCTGGCATAAGCTGCTGTCGGTATACAGCAACAGTGAAAAAACGATAGTAGGCACCACGGTATCCGGCAGGAACATCCCTGTAGCAGGAATAGCAGAAAGCGTAGGGCTGTACATCAATACCCTTCCGCTGGTAATAGACTGGAACAATAAGAACAGCATCAGCAGGCAGCTGCGGCAGATCCATGAGCAGATCAGCGGGATGAATGAAAACAGCTACGCTGACCTGGCCAAACTGCAAAAGGGAGGCGAGCGGCTGTTCCACAGTTTGTTTGTGTATGAGAACTACCCGATGCCGCAGGGAGAAAAGACAGCAGCAGCAAAAACAACAGCAGACACAATAGAAAACACAGAAAAGAACCACCCGGGCGACGAACTGTCAAAGATCAGTTTACGGGGGATAGCCGAGCAGGTGGACTACCCGCTGCATGTTACGGTTTATGAACAGGGAGAAGAGCTGATGGTGAAGCTGGGATATGACGGTGCCCATCTGGAGGAAGCAAAAGCGAAGGAACACCTGAAAACACTGGAGCGGATATTGGAGCAGGTAGTAAGCGAAACAGAGGCCCCACACCGGCAGATGAGTTTACTCAGCGAGGCAGCCTATCACCAACAGATCAGTGAATGGAACNACAACTGAGCCGGAAAGAAGGCATCACGCCGAACGTGATCCTTCAGTATGCCTGGCATAAGCTGCTGTCGGTATACAGCAACAGCGAGCAGACGATAGTAGGCACTACGGTATCCGGCAGGAACATCCCTGTAGCAGGAATAGCAGAAAGCGTAGGGCTGTACATCAATACCCTTCCGCTGGTAATAGACTGGGATAATAAGAACAGCATCAGCAGGCAGCTGCGGCAGATCCATGAGCAGATCAGCGGGATGAACGAAAACAGCTACGCCGATCTGGCCAAACTGCAAAAGGGAGGCGAGCGGTTGTTCCACAGTTTGTTTGTGTATGAGAACTACCCGATGCCACAGGGAGCAAACACAGCAGCAAACCACCCGGGCGAGGAACTGTCAAAGATCAGTTTACGGGGGATAGCCGAGCAGGTGGACTACCCGCTGAACGTTACGGTTTATGAACAGGGGGAAGAGCTGATGGTGAAGCTGGGATATGACGGTGTCCATCTGGAGGAAGCAAAAGCAAAGGAGCACCTGAAAACGCTGGAGCGGATATTGGAGCAGGTAGTAAGCGAAACAGAGGCCCCACACCGGCAGATGAGTTTACTCAGCGAGGCAGCCTATCACCAACAGATCAGCGAATGGAATAATACAGATAAACCATATCCAACAGATCAGACGATAGCCGGCCTGTTTGAGGAGCAGGCAGCAAAACACCCCGGCAGAACAGCGCTGGTATATAAAAAACAAACACTCAGCTACAGTGAGCTGAACGAACGGAGCAATGCCTTGGCGCGACATATCAGAAAAACCTACCAAACCAGAACAGGATCAGCGATGCCACCGGACACGCTGATCGCGCTGCTGCTGGACCGGAGCCTGGAAATGGTGGTAGCCATCCTTGCCGTGTTAAAAGCCGGAGGCGCCTATGTGCCGCTGGATAAGGATTATCCAAAGGAGCGGATAGATTACCAGCTAACAGACAGCGGCGCTGAGCTGATCCTGACGCAAAGGCAACTCGAAACGGATCTTCCGGCAGACCAACTGATCTGCACCGATCTGAGCGAAGCGTTCTACCGGACAGAAGAAACGACGAACCTGTCCAAATACAGTAATGCGGACAACCTGGCTTATGTGATCTATACTTCCGGCACCACAGGTAAGCCTAAGGGTGTGATGGTGGAGCAGAAAAGCGTGATTAATACTATAAATGCACAATTTGACCTGTGCGATTTTAGCGAAATAGATCGTGCAACCGCCTATACATCATATGTTTTTGATGTTTCTGTAGCCGAGATTTTAGGTAGCTTGGTCAATGGCATCGAACTCCATATACTGTCAGATAAAGTGCGTTATGAAAATGAGGTGCTGTCTGAATATTTAATAGCGAATAAAATTAATCAGGTTTACCTGCCGCCGGTGTTGTTGAGCACGCTACCCTTAAAAACCTATCCAGATTTAAAAATTTTGATTTACGCCGGAGAGCCTTGCGACAGGCAAACCGCAAAACAATGGTCGTCTAAGCTGAAACTGTTTAACTTTTACGGCCCGACGGAATTAAGCATTTATACTACCGCCAGACACATTGTTAAAGATGAGGTGGAGTTGATCGGCCAACCGATCTGGAACACACGTGTATATGTGCTGGACAAGTACCATCAGCCGGTACCGCTAAACGTTCCCGGGGAGTTATACATTTCAGGTGCAGGATTGGCGCGGGGCTATTTAAACCAACCGGAACTAACAGATGCCAGGTTCATAGCGAACCCCTTCGCCGAAACAGGCTACGAGCGGATGTACAAGACGGGTGACGTAGTACGTTGGACGAAGGCAGGGGAACTGGAGTACCTGGGGAGGAACGACGAGCAGGTAAAGCTTCGGGGTTACCGGATAGAGCTGGGAGAGATAGAGAACGCGCTGCAGCGGGTAAGCGGTATAAGGCAAAGCAGCGTACAGTTAAAGCAAAAAGGGGGGCACAAATACCTGGCAGCCTACTATACAGGGGAAAGCAAGCCGCAGGAAGAGCTGATAGCAGCCCTGTCGGCCCAACTGCCGGAATACATGTTACCTGCAAGTTACGTCTGGCTGGAACGCTTCCCTTTGACCGTAAACGGGAAGCTGGACAAGCGATCGCTTCCGGAGCCGGATCAGACCCAGGGCGAAGAAAGCTACACGGCCCCTCAGACAGAAGCCGAGGCGGTCTTGTGCGTGATCTGGCAGGAAGTACTGGGATTGGAACGGGTAGGAGTAACAGACGACTTCTTCCGTATCGGANAAATGGTGGTAGCCATCCTTGCCGTGTTAAAAGCCGGAGGCGCCTATGTGCCGCTGGATAAGGATTATCCAAAGGAGCGGATAGCCTATCAGCTAACCGACAGCGGGGCTGAGCTGATCCTGACGCAGCGGCACCTCAACCCAGAACTTCCTGCAGACAAGCTGATCTGCACCGATCTGAGCGAATCATTCTACCGGACAGAAGAAAGTACGAACCTGCCCAAATACAATAACCCGGACAACCTGGCTTATGTGATCTATACTTCCGGCACCACAGGTAAGCCTAAGGGTGTGATGGTGGAGCAGAAATCGTTGACACAGTTTATATATAACTTTAATGATTATCTGGATATACATGCAGACGATCCTGAAAGGAACACATTGAGCCTTACTAACTATGTTTTCGATATTTTTGGGTTAGAGTATGCATTGCCACTAACTACAGGGTATTGTATTACGCTTTCTTCGTTAAATACGCTCACTGCTGAAGAGATATTGCGTTGTAACGTCATCCAGCAAACGCCGGGGATGATGGGCGAGCTTTATCGCATGTTTCCGCATATTTTAAACAATAAGATAGGTGTAGTGGGGGGCGAAGCTTTAACGTCATCTCTGGCTAAAGATCTCAAAAAGGCATTCAGGCAGGTTTATAATATATATGGCCCTACAGAAACTACCATCTGGAGTACGGTTTACTTAATAGATGATCAGGAAAATACGTATATCGGCAGCGCGTTATTTAACGAGAAAGTTTACGTATTGGACAAAAACTATATCCCGGTGCCCGTAGGTGCCGAGGGGGAGTTGTATATAGGCGGCGCGGGCTTGGCGCGTGGTTATCTGAATCGCCCCGAACTGACAAATGAACGCTTTATACCAAATCCCTTTGCTACGGCGGATGACAAGGCAAAAGGTAATAACCGGATGTATAAAACCGGTGATCTGGTGCGCTGGACCGAAGAGGGGCGGTTGGAGTTTATCGGTCGCAACGATGGGCAGGTAAAAATACGTGGCTTCCGCATAGAGTTGGGCGATATCGAATCAGCGCTGTTAGAGGTAGACGGAATACGGCAAAGCTGCGTACTGGTGCGTGAGCGTGAAGGGCAGGACGGTGCGCTGAAGTATCTGGCAGCCTACTACACGTTGCAAGCGGGAAGAGCTTCGATCGATGAGGATAGCATTAAATCTGTTTTATTACAGAAACTGCCTGAGTATATGATCCCGCTTACTTTCATAGAAATGAAATCGTTCCCGCTAAATGTTAGTGGTAAGTTGGACAGACGGGCACTGCCGGAGCCGGGATTGATCTATCAGCCGGAAAGCTACTTAGCCCCGGAGGATGAAATGGAGATAGCATTTTGCCGCATATGGCAGGAGGTATTAGGGGTTGAACGTGTAGGGATAACAGACGACTTCTTCCGTATTGGCGGCGACTCGATGTTGGCTATTAAAGTGGTAAATCGTATGAATAAGGAAATGGGAACGGACATAGCGCTGGCCGATCTGTTCAGGCTAAATAACATAAGAGATCTGCTGGGCGAAAGCAGCGTAACGAAGTTAAATCCCGAGAACGAAGAGTGGGAAGCGTAACACAAAGTACCAAACAAAGCATGGAAAGTATCAGTGATTTTTTGAGCGAAATAAGACTGGATAACGGTGCCATCTGGCTTGCCGACGAATCACTTAAATTGTTTACGTCTAAAAAAATGCAAACCGATGAAACGCGGCAGTTTATATCCAATAATCGTAGTAGTCTGATCAGTATTCTTCGTGATAATTGCATTCTTTCAAAAGAAAAATTCGCGGAAGTAACTATTCTGCGCAATGATACAGAAAGCCATTACCCGTTAAGCGCCGCCCAGGAAAGATTGTGGTTCATTGAGCAACTTGAAGAGGGAACCAACGCCTACCATATTCCCACAGTGCTTGAACTTGGCCCTGGTACTGAAGCGGAGGGAGTTAAATATGCGCTGCAACAAATTGTTTTGCGCCACCAGGTGCTGCGAAGTACAATACAACAACCGGAAGATCTGGATTACCCTGTACAAAAAGTTAACAACCGACCCCTGGTTTTTGAAGAGACGATATTAAGCGATGCCGGTAATTTAAATGCACTCATCCGGGCTGATATTAACAGGCCGTTTGATCTGAGCGCAGAAAATCCTTTAAGAGCAAAATTTTATAAAGTTATATCGGTAGATGGCGAAAGCCGTACTATTTTGCTGATCAACATCCACCATATTGCTGCTGATGGCTGGACGCTGGATATATTCAAAAATGAGCTGTTTGCCTATTACGAGGCTTATATGGCCAACGATCATGAATTTACCTTACCCGCTCTTGCTATTCAATATAAAGACTTTGCATTATGGCAAAAAGCTTATCTGAAAAGAGAAGTTTTACAGGGACAGCTAAACTATTGGAAGAACAAACTCTCGGGCTTTCAAACACTTGATTTTCCAGCTGATCATGCCCGTCAGATTAAGAACGATTACAGGGGCGCTAGCCTGCAATTTACAATAGGTGCCGAAGCAAGCGCCAATTTAAGGGCGTTGGCACAAAGCACCGGTACGACACTCAATAGTGTTTTGCTGAGCGGCCTCAATATTTTACTGAGTAAGTATACCGGGCAGCAAGATATTGTTACCGGCAGCCCGGTGGCCAACCGGCACCTTGAGCAACTTGAGGGTCTGATAGGCTTTTTTGTGAATACAGTAGTTAACCGTACTATTCTTGGTAGAGAGCAAACCTTTCGCCAACTGGTTACGCAGGTGCATAACGAACAAGTGCAGATGCAGAAACACCAGGATATCCCCTTTGAAAAGTTGGTTGAGGAATTGAACGTAGAGCGCGACCCGGGTAGAAACCCGGTTTTCCAGATTCTTTTCAGCGTGCAGAATTTTGGAGCAGGCGAGGATATAACCCAGGCAAAAACCTACTTCCGCCCGTTTTCTGTTTTTGATTTTTACGATGTAGAAAAATTTGATCTTTCATTTACAATAGATAGCAGCAATGTGGAACTGCAGGGCCGGATAAGTTATTCTACATCATTGTTTGAGAAGAACACGGTTGAAAGTTTAGCTGCTCATTACGTAGGCTTGTTAACCCAGCTTTCGCGAACGCCGGATGCGTATTATAGCAAAATAGGACTGCTGGGTGCCCAAGAGTACAAACGGGTTATATACGACTGGAACGTTACAGAAAAGGATTTTCCGCGGGATAAAACCATTAACAAATTATTTGAGGAACAAGCCCGCCGCAATCCCAATAGTATTGCGTTGGTATGCAATGGTCAACAGTTAACTTATGCTGAACTGAACACGCACAGTAACCAATTGGCCAGGCGCATAAGGGCTGAATATTACAAAGCAAACTCGGTTCAAATACCTGTTGATACGGTCATTGCGCTTTACCTGGACCGTGGCTTCGAAATGATCATCGGCATATTAGGCGTATTAAAGGCCGGCGCGGCTTATGTGCCTATCAATATAGATCATCCTAAAGAAAAAACAGACTTTATACTTGCTGATACAGGGGCGCAAATTATCCTTAGTCAGCAGCGGCTATTGAGCGATGAAAAATTACCTGCGGAGAAAGTGATGCTGATCGATCTTACAGAAGGTTTTTATCAAACAGAGAGCGACACTAATTTAGAACCGAATGCCTGCAGCACGGATCTGGCATATGTAATATATACCTCAGGCACTACCGGAAATCCGAAAGGTGTAAAGATCGAGCATCATTCGGTAGTGAACAAAATCAGTTACTTTATAGCTAATCATGGTGTGAATGCAGCGTTTAATATTGGCGCTAAAATTCCGTACAGTTTTGACCCATCAGTCAGGGAGATCTTTATTGCACTGCTTTCAGGAGCGCGACTGACCATTGTAGCTACCAACCTGTATAATACTGATGAACTGATCGGTATTATACAGCAGCAGCAGATCAATCTACTGATATTTATACCTAGCCATCTCAATTTATTTTTGTTGAGTTTGAAGAATCATAGCAGCTACAGTGAGGCGCTGACATCTTTAAAAATCATCTATTCCTGTGGTGAAATACTTCCAGGCAGCCTGGTACTCGAGATTAAAAACCATCTGCCTGATGTAAAGTTGATCAATCAATACGGCCCTTCAGAAGCTTGTCTGTGCAGTTTTGAGTTTGATACCAGCAAAGTGGACAATATCAACTTAAGCCGTTCTGTTCCGGTTGGAAAAATAATCGATAACGGAAAAGCGTATGTGTTAGACACTGATTTCAATCCTTCGCCCATAAACGCTGTAGGTGAAATTTATATCGGGGGGGATGGGTTATCCCGTGGTTATTTGAATCTGCCTGAGCTGACGGAACAACGATTTATAGCCAATCCTTTTGCCACAGAGCAAGATAAAAAAAACGATTATACGCGTTTATATCGCACAGACGACCTGGGTCGCTGGTTACCAAATGGCGATCTTGAATTTATAGGCCGGAATGACGACCAGGTTAAAATACGCGGTTACCGGATTGAAATGGGTGAGGTAGAAGCCGCTTTACGACGCGTTGACGGTGTAGGGCAATGCTGTGTGATTACCAGGGACAGGGATACCGAAACCGGCCCGCTCAAATATCTTGTTGCGTATTATGTGACCAAGAAAAACAGCACTTTTCAGATTAACCCTAAAAGCATAACGGCAGAGCTGCAAAAAATGCTCCCCGAATACATGATTCCCGACGTTTTTATTGAGTTGGATTTTTTACCGCTTACCACTAACGGTAAGTTAGATAAACGCGCACTACCCGTTGCAAGTATTTCGCAGATTACTGAAGGATATGTTGAGCCCGTAACAGATAAAGAATTGGTATTGTGCGCTGTATGGAAGAACGTGCTGGGATTAGATCGTGTTGGCCTGACGGATGATTTCTTCAGAATTGGGGGTAATTCTATGCTTGCGCTGCATGCCTCAAGGGGAATGGCTAAGGCCCTGAACCAGGATTTTCGCGTGGCGGATCTTTTCAGGTTCAAATCTATTGGCGCTATTTTGAAAAACAGCGCTTTGCAACGGGATAATTTTAACGGATTGGCCAAGGAATATCACCCGGGTAGCGGAAGCGAACTCGAAAAAATGATTTTCGTACATCCGGGCGGCGCAGGAGCCGAAGTGTACCAGGACCTGGCGGATTTACTGGCCCAACGTTTTAAGTGCATCGGAATTGACAATTATAACCTGCATGCTGCCAACAGGATCACTACCCTGCATGAAATTGCGAAGCTGTATCTACGCGAAGTGGAACAAAATTATGTTTTAAGCCAACCTGTAAATCTGTTGGGCTGGTCGTACGGTGGATTACTGTCTTTAGAAATGGCATCCATATTAGAGCAAAGAGGCTTCAGCAACATTAACGTGTTTCTATTGGATACAATATTGAAAGACGCGGTTATGTGGAGCATACTGGATAGTGAAAATAAAGATGATGCGCGCTTGGAGATGAGCCTCGAGCTTAAAACAAATCTTCCCGAAGGTGTTAGCGAAAGTGAAATAGAACGATATCTGTCGTGCTTTGAAACCGACCGTGAAATTTCGCGCGCAAACATAAGCAACAGGTTGCAACATACACACGTTCTGTTGTTTAAAGCTTTGAAAGATAACCCGGTACGCAATGCCAGTTTAGACGAACCCTACAATCAGCATAAACGACGACTCGCTTATAATAATGTAGAACTGGTTGCAAATTACCTGCGGGTAATTAATTTAGACTGTCATCATCATGATATTTTGGAGAGTGCCGTTTTAATTGCGGATGCTTTATTAGAAGCATAAGTCAGCCACATGTAATTAATAAACATTTATTTAAATATGACCGTTCGGTCATTTATATTTGTACTGTAATTAAAGCAGATGACAAAGGCAGAAAAAACCAGGCAGTTTATTATTGAGAAGGCAGCGCCTATATTTAATACAAAAGGTATGGCCGGTACTTCCATGAGCGACATAATGGAAGCTACCAAACTGGCTAAAGGCAGCATGTACGTACACTTTGAAAATAAAGAGGACTTGTGCAACGCCGTTGTGGATTATAACCTGGATAGTTTATCTAAAAAAATATCGGCTGCTGTAAATAAGCAAAAAACAGCAAAAGGTAAGTTATTTGCCTATTTTGATTTTCTGAGCGACCCGCTTAACCCGCCAGTACATGGAGGGTGCCCGATGCTTAATTTTGGGATGGAGGCCGATGACACCAACCCGGTTATCGCTCAAAAAGTTAACAAAGTATTACAGATATCTATAAAAGGAGTGGAGTCTGTCATTCAGCAGGGCATAGCGGATGAAGAATTTAAAGCAGACTGGAACGCAAGCGAGTTTGGAGTAAAATCAATTGCTATGATTCAGGGCGGCACGCTGATGTCGCGTGTTTCGGGTAGTAACGCGCAATTGCAGGTCATTATAGAACTGCTAAAAAGGGAAATAGAAGAGCATATCAAATAATTTCTTTTAATAAATAAATGACCGATAGGTCATAAATAAACTCACAAATAAACTTAAGACGATGGAAAATCAAAGTATCGAAAAAGTGTTATACACCGGCAAAGTGCATACAACAGGTGGTAGAGAAGGCGGCTCAGCTCAAAGTTCTGATGGCCTGCTAAATGTTAAATTAGCGGTTCCCGGCAGTAACGGAGATGGAACTAATCCTGAGCAGCTTTTTGCGGCAGGTTGGTCGGCCTGTTTTTTTAGCGCGATGAAGATCGTAGCTGGTCAATTAAAAGTAAGGTTCCCGGCAGACGCTGCTGTTGACGCAGAGGTTGACCTGGTTAGCGGTACCGAAGGCTATGCATTGCAAGCCCGGCTCAATGTAAACTTGCCGGGTATTGAAAAAGATGTGGCCCAGGCTATTGCAGACGGTGCCCATCAAATCTGTCCTTATTCAAAAGCGACACGTGGCAACATCAACGTTAAAATAAAGCTAGTTTAAGCAAAAAGCCTGTAAATTTAAATTTACAGGCTTTTTAGTTTTATTGGTTGGGCCATTTTAGCTCTGTTCAATCTCTTTTAAACTATCCATTTTTTTATAGGCTAAAAACCCTTTAATATCCTCAAAATGTTCGCGAACCCGCTTGTGTCCAAATTCAAATACTTTCTTCACCAGTCCGTCTAAAAAGTCCCGGTCGTGCGATACCAGGATCAGGGTGCCATCAAAATCCTTCAGCGCATCTTTAATAATGTCTTTGGTTTTCATGTCTAAATGGTTGGTGGGCTCATCCAGTATCAGCAAATTTACAGGTTCCAGCAATAGTTTGATCATGGCTAAACGGGTTTTCTCTCCGCCAGAAAGCACTTTTACCTTTTTTGTAGTATCATCACCGCTAAACATAAAAGCACCTAAAAGATCCCTGATCTTGAGGGAATTGTCGGTTAAGGGAATCTGGTCAATCGTTTCAAATACAGTCAGATTCTCATCCAATAACGCGGCCTGGTTTTGGGCAAAGTAGCCGATTTTGGCGTTGTGGCCAATCTTTAAGCTGCCCTCAAAATCGATCTCGTTCATGATGGCTTTGATCATGGTAGATTTACCTTCGCCATTTTTACCAACAAATGCAACCTTTTCACCTCGCTCTATCACCATAGATGCATTTTTGAACACTAGGTGATCGCCGTAGCTTTTGGTAAGATCCTCTACCATTACGGGATATTGGCCCGAGCGTGGCGACGGCGGGAATTTCAGTCGCAAAGCGGATGTATCCACTTCGTCTATCTCAATAACTTCAAGCTTCTCCAGCATTTTTACACGCGATTGCACTTGCAATGTTTTGGAATAAGTTCCTTTAAAACGGTCTATAAATTCCTGGTTATCTGCAATAAAGCGTTGCTGCTCCTCGTAAGCCTTCAATTGATGGACGCGACGATCAGCACGTAGCTGCAAATAGTGGCTGTATTTGGCTTTATAATCATAAATACGCCCCATGGTAACTTCAATGGTGCGGTTGGTTATGTTATCGACAAAAGCACGATCATGCGAGATAACCATCACAGCTTTAGCAGAATTGACAAGAAAATCTTCCAGCCATTGTATACTTTCAATATCCATGTGATTTGTTGGCTCATCCAGCAGGATCAGATCAGGTTTTTTCAATAAGATCTTGGCCAACTCAATCCGCATGCGCCAACCGCCTGAAAATTCAGAAGTTTTGCGGTTAAAATCATTCCGCTCAAAGCCCAGGCCTTTAAGCACCTTTTCTACCTCCGCATCATAGTTGGTCTCTTCTACACTGTAAACTTTTTCGCTAAGTTCTGATACTCTTTCGATGAGCTTCATGTAGTCATCGCTGTCGTAATCGGTACGAATTGTCAATTGCTCGTTCAACTCATCCAGTTCTCTTTCCAATTTATTAGCCTCGTCAAAGGCCTTCATGGTTTCTTCAAAAACTGTCAGTTTATCTTCTGTGAGCAAATGCTGCGGCAAGTAAGCAATTACCGCCTCTTTGGGTCCTGTAACGTTACCCGTTGTAGGTTTGGCTTCGCCGGCAATTATCTTAAGGATGGTGGATTTTCCGGCGCCATTCTTTCCCATCAGGGCTATCTTGTCGTTCTCGTTGATGGGGAATGTTACATCACTAAACAGGGTTGTTCCGCCAAATGAAACGGAAATGTTATTTACATTGATCACAGTATACTAATATTGAAATGAGCGGCAAAGATAGCAGATATTAGCGCCAGCCCAAAGCCGGAGCGATATGTTGTAAAATAGCAGAAAGCACATGTACATTGTAATCAACACCTAAAGTATTCGGAATGGTCAGCAAGAGCGTATCCGCCTCTTGGATTGCTTCGTCCTGTGCCAATTCCTTAACTAATTTGTCTGGCTCGGCGGCGTAACTTTTGCCAAATACTGCCCGTTTTTCGGGTTCGATATAACCAAAACTATCTGTTGATTTACCCTGTTGCCCAAAGTAATATCTGTCCTGATCATTTATCAGCGCAAATATAGACCGGCTCACAGATACCCGGGGTTCGCGAGCGTGCCCGGCCTTTTTCCAGGCTTCTTTATATATTCTGATCTGTTCTGCTTGCTGAATATGAAATGGTTTGCCGTTTTCATCAAACTTGAGGGTTGAACTTTGTAGATTCATACCATTCTCTGCAGCCCAAACAGCGGTAGCATTTGAGGCCGCTCCCCACCAAATGCGTTCCCGCAAACCTTCTGCGTGTGGCTCCAGGCGCAACAACCCCGGCGGATTAGGAAACATAGGATAGGGGTTAGGCTCAGCAAACCCTTCACCATCCAGTCTTTGTAAAAACTCCAATGCCTTTTTACGTCCCATGTCTGCATCGTTTTCTCCTTCATCAGGTTTGTAACCAAAATAACGCCAACCCTCAATAACCTGCTCCGGCGATCCACGGCTAATGCCCAACTGTAAGCGCCCGCCTGATATAAGGTCGGCAGCACCGGCATCTTCTACCATGTAAAGCGGATTTTCATAGCGCATATCTATAACGCCCGTACCAATTTCTATTTTGCTCGTTTTAGCCCCTATAGCGGAAAGCAAGGGAAAGGGCGAAGCCAATTGACGCGCAAAGTGATGCACGCGGAAGTAAGCGCCATCTATACCTAATTCTTCTGCGGCAACAGCCAGATCTATTGATTGCAATAAAGTATCACCAGCCGTGCGGGTGCCATACGAAGGGTGGTCAGACCAATGCCCGAAGGATAGAAATCCTATTTTTTTCATAGTTCAAAGTTAGTATCAATGGCGCGACCTATTATCACGGTTTTGTCTGATTAAAACAAATGCATAATTTGTTTATTTTGACAATGTATGAACCGCAGACTTAAATTGATAAATTGGGTAAAGGCGCAGCATGATGGGCAGTTGATAAAAGATACCAATGCGCCATATTTTGATCATGTATTGGCAGTCGCTAATCATGTGGCTGGTACAGGTGCTCTAAATTACGAGATTGGGCTGTGCCATGATCTGCTGGAAAAAACAACAGTTACATCTATTGAATTGTTAGCACAAATAAAGGGGTTTGGCTATGAAGAGGAGGAAGCCGGACATATAAACAGCTGCGTTAACGAACTGACGCGTCAATTTACAAAGGCTGATAACCCATTACCCAAAAAAATGCGTAAGGCTTTAGAAGATGAGCGCTTATTGCAGATAAGCCCCGATTCGCAAACTGTTAAATATGCAGATTTTTCTTATAACGCAGGTTGGATGATGACACACGACCGCCACCACGCCAAAGACTATCTTACCAGACATATTGAATTGATAAAAGAAATGACAGACGGAAACACCGGTTTGCGCGAAGAAGTATTAAAACAATTATATAAACTATTAGCAGAAGTGATTTAACTTTCGGCGCAGCAGCCCCACCGCCAGATACAACCGGCTCAATAATTTTAGTTCAAAGCGTAACGCCGCACTTTACTCATAAAATCGGTCAAATCAAACGGCTTGGCAATATGATCATCTGCTCCACATTCTGTTTTGATCTTTTCCAGATCGCTGTTGGCAGATACCAGCAGTACAGGTATGTGCTTTAGGTCGTCCTGTCCTTTAATGTATTCGCACATGGCAAGGCCATTTTCACCTTTAAGTGTCAGATCAAGGAGAACCAATCCAACATCACCATTTTGCACTTTCTGCCTCGCTGATCTCACATCCGCTAAACTTATCACTTTTAATCCTTCAGTTTCCAACAGAATACAGATCATTTCGGCAATGATCGGTTCATCTTCAATTACAAGTACTTTTTTATCCATACCGCTACTCTGCAAAACAAGCGCCAAATATGTGTAAAATGATCAGCGTGGGAGAGCTTATAATAAAATCTGCATTACCAACCACCAAACTGTTACTGTAGCAAAACACAATAACATGCCTATACCAATAACAAGGTTAGCCAAACCGGGGTTGAGCTTATACTCACCGGCTACTATGCTGGCTGACATTAACGGAGGCATGGCCATTTCAAAAATGGTTACCTGTGTTACTACTCCGCGTAGCTGAAAAGCAAGTGCAATTAAAGTAAGAACGGCAGGTGCGATCAACAATTTGTATAACAGCGTTGCGGATATGTGTTTCAATTGATTTTTATAGCCCTTAAAACTTAATTGCAAGCCTATTGAAAACAAGGCCAATGGAGCTACCGTTCCTGCCAAACGATCAAACAGCGGGTCAAGTGCCGATATATCAATAAAGCGTGGTAAAATTAAAGCAAGGCCACAGGCCCAAAATGCCGGAAACGAAAGCATTTTTTTTACAAACACTTTAGGAGATACCTGCTGCGATGCAGATGACGAATGTATAGCTAACGCCACACCAAGTGTAGTTAATATTATAAAGCCAATCTGGTCGCATATAACGGCTATAGCAATATCCTTGTCAGAAAAAAAGGCGGCCACCATAGGGAAACCCAGGAATGATGTATTGCTTATTCCGCCTGTTAAGGTTAATCCTGCGGCAGTAGATTTGGACAGTTTTGCACGTGCCGAATAAAAGCGGATGTACGCGTAGGCACCCACCCAGACCAGTACCGGCGCTAATAGCGGAAAAAGTAAATGCAAGCTCCATTGGATGTGCGGCAGGTATTTAAAAGAAACTGCCGGCATAGCCAAATAAAGCAACCACGCATTAATGCCCTTGTGTGCATCTAAAGGTAAAATGTTTAATCGTCTTACAAATATTCCGGCAATTAGGCATATGCCGATTATTAAAAAGTTGGTCACAGACGGGAAAATACTATCTGCAAATTTAATAATTAAAATACTTATTGCGGCGTAGCCTCAGATGCAATAAATTATGCTTCAGTTCTATGTAACGACTTATAAAGCTTTTTTATTTTTTTAGCATCCTTTTCCAACTTTTCAACCAGATCATGCACATCGTTGGTCTTTATGCTTTTTAGTTTAAAGATTATCTGGTCTTTGGTTTCGTAAAGCGGGCGCAACTGATTATTATCATTATAAAATTCAACGCCTGCAAAAAACTTAGCCAGGTGGTCTTGATTTTTGTTACGAAGCCTGGTCTGCTCTTCGGCAACAATTACGTTTGTTATCAAACGGTCATAGTAGTCAAAATGGGCAATGAGGTCTGATACCTCCAGTGCCACCACATTAAAATCCATATTATTTCATCTAAAGCAGGCAATATAAGCATTGCATCAACAATGTAAACCGCCCTAACAAAAACTTAATATTGGCTTTAAGTAATCTGTTATTTCGCGATTATTCTTTCCCCTGCAAATAACTGTTGCTATAATAACTGATACGCTATTACAAAATAATTTGTTCGGGTTTATACAAACGAACAATAATTTTCGTCGCTACGTGTAATATTGTATCAAACTAAGCCACTAACTAAATAATATTAAAAAGGTGTAACAGAGTACTATGTTATACATCTAACTTATATATTAACTGGTTACGTTGTGTTTAAAAATTAGTTTATATTAAAACTTATACCCCTTACCGCAATTAAATGAAATTTACATTTTGGGCATTATTAGCCATTTTTCTCTTCGCGCAAACATCCTTTGCGCAAACCTCGCACACTGTGAAGGGCGTTACTATCGATTCCGTCACGAAAGCTAAATTTAGCGGCAGTGTAAGCGTTCTTAACGCCAAAGACTCGGTTTTACGCAAATTTACTTATGCTGATGATAACGGTGCTTTTAGCATAAGCGGGCTGCCGGCCGGCAAGTACCTGTTGTTTGTTACTTACCCTGGCTACGACAATAAAATGAGTCAGTTTACCCTGGCAGCACCCAATGATGTTAACGATCTGGGGAATGTTGGCATGAGCGTGATAGCAAAGACATTGGGTGAAGTAACCATAAAGAGTACCCCGCAGGAAATTAAAATAAAAGGAGATACGCTGGAGTATAACGCTAAGGCGTATGTTATACAGCCTAACTCAAAGGTAGAGGATCTGATAAGACAGATGCCCGGTGTAGTGATAGATAAAAATGGTAAAATTACTGTGAATGGGCAGGCCGTACCAAAAGTACTGGTGGATGGTGAGGAGTTTTTTGGTGATGACCCAACCCTTGTTACCCAAAACCTGCGTGGTGATATGGTTTCTTCTGTGCAGATATACGACAGGAGGAGCGATCAGGCATCATTTACCGGGATAGATGATGGACAGCGGATAAAAACCATAAATGTTAAACTGAAGGAAGACAAGAAGAGAGGCATCTTCGGCAAAATATCGGCGGGCGCAGGTACCGATGATTATTACGAGGCACAGGGCATATTTAATAAATTTACCGCCAGAAGTAAATTTGCCGCTTATGGCACCTTTGCAAACACCGGAAAAACCGGCCTGGGCGCAGCGGATAACAGCAGGATTGGCTCATCAAACAATTACGCGCAGATAGCCGATAATGGGGGCATATTTGTACAGGGCGGAGGCGATGATGATCTGGATGCCAGCTCAGGCAATTACAATGGTAACGGTTTGCCGGAAGTTCAGGCAGGCGGAGCGCATTATGATACGAAGATAAAAAATGATGCTACCTTAAACGCTAATTATAAAGTGGGTACGCTTGATGTAAAAGGCGTATATAACTCATCAACGCAGGTAACTATACCGGGTAATAAACAGGATCAAACCGCCTACCGCGATCTGCACAACAACACGTTCAGACAAAAGGCTGATCTTACTTATTTTACTAAGTTGGACACTTCATCAACACTGAAAATAGGTGTGGATGCAATAACAAAGCACTTAAGAGTTGATAATAACCTGTTAACAACCATAGTAGGCGAAACGGGTAATATATTAACGAATGAAAGAAGGATAACCAGTTCTGACAATCATCAGAAAGGGATAAATTTAAATGCCTTATACACCTATAAATTTAAAAAGCCTACGCGTACTTTTTCATGGGCAGTGTCTCAAACCTATGCCGAGAATATAGCAGAAAACTATTTGTACTCGGTACAGTACAGGACTAATAAACCTGATAGCGTAACAACCGACCAGTATAAACCAATTACCGCAAAAAACACATCATTTAGCAGTAACATGAATTATACCGAGCCCTTGTCAAAATACCTTGCGTTACAGCTTAATTACGGCTTGGGTATAAGCAATACAAATTCTGATAAACCAACCTTTGACAAATCAGGATCAGGGCTGTATAACAGCTTTAACAACATTTATAGTAACGACTTCAAGATAAATACATTGACCAACCGTTTTGGAGGTATATTCAATTACCGTAAAAATAAAACCATTTTAAACTTCGGTACCCGCGCATCGCTTGTTGATTATGAGCAGACTGAACGATATAGCGGCAGGGTGTTTAAACGCAGTTTTGTTAACTGGTCACCTCAGGCAACTTATCAATATCAACCGTCGGCACAAAAAGTGTTTTTACTTAGTTATTCAGGTAACATGTCGCAACCAAGTGTAGACCAATTACAACCGATACTTAATAACAGTAATACGTTAAACACAGTTATTGGTAATCCTGATCTGAAGGCACAATTCAGTCACAGTTTACAAACCATATATCAATCACAAAAAATTATAACAAGGCAGTCGCTGGCGTTGGTTGCTTCAGGTAATTTAACTGAAAACCAGATAGTGCCCAAAATAACCAATGACCCTAAGACAGGTAAAACAGTTACCCAATATGTTAACCTAAGTAGCGAAAGGCAATACAATGTAAACTTTACAGCGCAAGGAAGCCAACGCATAACCGGCACAGAGGTAGATATACGCTTAGCCCTTAACGGAAGCAGAAGCGCAAACTATAGCTTTATTAATGATAGCTTAAACCGGGTAGACCAAACCAGCTTTACGGTACAGGTAGGGATGCAAACCGTTAAATTTCAAAAATACGAATTGCAAGTTGGCGTAGCGCCTACCTACAGTTTTAATAAAAACTCGTTAATACCGCAAAATAATAATAACGCTGCGGGTTTGAATGTTAACGCGCGGGGCGCTCTTTATCTACCTCTGAAATTTATCTTAAATTCTGATGTGAATTACCGTTATTCTGCAAAAACACAGAATATTCCGGCTATTAATATGACCATATTAAATGCTTCGTTAAGTAAAACACTTCTTAAAGAAGACAAATTGAAATTGACGCTATCGGGTATAAATCTGCTGAATGCCAATCCAACGCTAAGCAGGAGTGTAACGTCAACTCAAATCTCGCAAAGTAGCTTTAACACCATAATGAGATACTTTTTGCTAAGCGTAAGCTGGGACTTTACAAAATTTGGAACATCAGCAGCAACAAACTAATTATCATGAAAAAGACAATCATAACGCTCATCACTATATTAATTACAGGCACTACTTTATTTGCGCAGCAAAGCGTTCGTTTTGTTACCAGCGGAACTATTGAGTATCAGAAAAGGGTTAACACTTTCCAGGTAATGGGGAACGTAGTTGCACCATCTGCCGATGCAAACATAAAAGCAAGAATAACACAGGTTGTAGATCAGTACAAAAAAACGCAATCACAATTTGCAACGTTTAACAGCAGCTTAAGCTTTAGCGGTAATAAAACCTTACTTACGCCTATTCTGCCTGTTACACCTTACCAGAGCTTTCAGTTAAACCCGATAACTGCCGAATCTAATACCATTTATACAGACCTTGCTGCAAGCAAAATTGTGATGGAGAAAGATGCCATGGGCGAGCAGTTTTTGCTAAGTGACAGCACACGTAAAGTAAAATGGAGAATAACTAACGAGACCCGCGATATATTAGGTTACAATTGTATCCGAGCTAATGGGATAATATCAGATTCTATATACGTTGTAGCGTTTTACGCAGACAAAATAAGAGTTAGCGGCGGGCCTGAACTGTTTACCGGCTTGCCGGGCATGATTTTGCAGTTAGCCATACCGCATGAGAATGTATCATGGGTAGCTACCAAAATAGTTGATTCGGAACCCGCTAAGGCAATAGCGCCTCCAAAAAAAGGAAAGCCGGTTACTACCCAGCAATTGATAGCCACCATAAAAAAAGGGATGGATGCCTACCGGGTAAGCGGTATAAATGTGGACTATTACCTTAAAATACTAGGACTACTGTAAAAAAAAGTGCCGTTAGTTATAACGGCACTTTTTTTTGACTGTTTCATCAGCGTTTTATAATTACAAGTATTGCCAGTAAGGCATCTATATTGGTTCTTAAATACCTAATGGCCTTGGTGAGATGGCTTTCGACTGTCTTTTCTGAAATTTGCAATTGTTTAGCTATCTCTCTGTTTGTTTTATGCTGATTGCGACTAAGTTCAAAAACCGATCGGCATTTTATCGGAAGCTGGCTAACAAACGCGTCAACGGTTTCTTTTAGCTCCTTATAATTTATATAGCTTTCGGTCGGGTTTTCAAGTTGATTGTCGTTTACAACTAAAAGCGACTCGTTATAACTGTTTTTTACAGCTTCTGCGCGCTTGTAATTTAATACTAGATATTTGATAGACGTATGTAAATACCCCGTTAACGAAGTGTGTATTTTTAGCTGGCGACGATTTATCCAAAATGTGGTAAAGAAATTTTGAACAATTTCCTGCGCGGCTTCCCTTTCTCTTAGTCTTTTATAAGCAGAGCTATAAAGCTCAAGCCAATAGCGGTTGTATATTTCTTCAAACGCCGCAATATCTCCACTTTGTAAAAGCGCTATTAATTCATCGTCTGAAAGGGCAGCTAACTTCGTCATTTTATAATTGAAGCAATTTGCTTTAAGCAGCAGTGTCTAAAAATTTCGGTTTGCGGATATATAATTAAATTCAATTTAGCTATTTATTTTAAATAATTGTTAATGTAACATTTATAAAAAAATATTTTGATAAAGACTAAGGGTAAGGCGCAGGTTAAGGTACATGCTTACATAGACCGATTTATTTCTGTATTAAAATTCTTCATGAAAAAAGACCTATCTGTAGCTCTACTTGAAAAATATTTCAAAGACGAGTGCAATGAAATTGAAATTGCCGAGATCAATTCATGGTATGATTCGTTTGATTCATCAAGCGACGATATCTCCCAGCTTTCTGAACAAGAACAACAATTGTTTAAGCAGTTAATGTTAGGCAATATTCTGGAAAATATCGGATATGGTGAAAAAGGGAAGGAGCGGAGTTTAGACCAGGTAAAACCCAGCCGCGCAAGAGTAGTTTTGTTTGCTACAAGTATAGCTGCTGCTGTGTTGTTGTGTTTTTTTCTTATCAATAACGGGGCACAAAGGAGCCTTAATGTAGCCGCAAGTAAGCAGCAACATGCTAATAATAACGTTGTGGCAAATAACATAACCAATGCCATCCAAAAAATTGTATTGTCAGATGGTAGCAGGGTATGGCTTAGCCCTAATTCAAAACTAACCTATCCAAAATCTTTTGCTGTACACAACCGGCAAGTGTCAATGACAGGGGAAGCCTTTTTTGAAGTAACTAAAGACAAAAAAAGGCCATTTTCAATTTTCAGCGAGAATACCGTGACCAAGGTATGGGGAACAAGCTTCCGTATAAGGGCCTATAAGAATGAATTGACCAAGGTAAGTGTGGTAACCGGTAGAGTGTCTGTAAGTGTTGCCGTTCAGCCTAAATCCACATCAGATGTAAAGCAAGTTGCTGTTACCGCTGTAAGACAGGAGCTGATGCTGACTCCTGATCAGGAAGCGATATACGACAGGAAATTAAACTTCCTTAAAAAGAACGTGGAAATTACCGATCCATCTATCAGCATTTGGAAAAACACAAGTATATCCTTTGAAAATACACCCATGCCGGAGGTGTTTAGAATACTCAGCAAAAAATTTAAAGTTAATATATCATCAACTGATAGTAAGATCAACAGCGATTATTTGAATGCCGATTTTACTAACGAAAGCCTTCCATCAATTATGGAAATAATAAATAAAAGCTTAAATGTTAGTTATACCGTAAAGGGTAACCAATTTATTTTACAAAGCAATTAATATCAGCCAATTATAAAAAAAACCAGTTATAAAATCAGTTAACCTAAATTAACCCGTATGGATAAAAAAATAAGCTAAATATTCTTTTACTAAAAAAAAGGAACAGGAGTGCTGGAGACACTTCTATTCCTTAAAGTTTAGACCCTGTTGAACGCCTTTTTCAAGGTGAAGTGGTCTTTTTTGTTTCATTTTTTTTAAAAAACTAACATTTAAATGTATGAAAATTTATTTACCAAATAATTTTTCCTGGAAAATTATGAAAATCACTTTTGGTCAGATTGTACTAATTCTCTTTTTTACAGGAATGTCCTATGCAAATCCAAGCATAGGGCAAGCTTTGTTAGAGCGGCGGGTTGATTTTAATATTCAAAACTCAAACCTTAAAACCGCTTTAACGCAACTGGAAAAGCAAACCAGCTATAGATTTGTATACCGCAACAGCCTTGTTGAAAAGGAAGCGCAAATATACGTCGAAGCAAAAAACGAAAAGCTTGGGGATATCCTTGCGAAGTTGTTAGTACCACGAGGCATTGCATTTGAGGTAATTAGCAACCGTATTGTATTGAGTAAAATTAAGGTTGATGGAGCCTCTGCAGCAGAAAAGCCCGGTTCAGTAATAGTAGAGCCTATTGCCGTAACTGTAACTGGTAAGATAACCGACAGTAAAGGCGAGCCACTTGTTGGCGTTAGTGTATCTGAGCAGGGTACATCAAGCGGAACTGTTACCAATCAAAATGGTAATTATAGCATTGCGGTAGCCGGCAACAACTCTGTGCTGGTGTTTCAATATATAGGCTACGAAAGCAAAATCGAAACTGTTGGGGCCCGCACTGTTATAAACGTTGTATTGCAAACACAAACAAAAGCCCTTGACGAAGTTGTTGTAACTGCTTTAGGCATAAAAAAGGAATCTAAAAAGCTGGGCTATGCAGCAACCTCTGTGAAAATTGACGAGATAACCCAAAACCGCACTACCAACGTAATGACTTCTTTAGAAGGTAAAATAGCTGGTTTGGATATCGCTCCGCCGGCCGCGGGTGCCGGTGCAAGTAATCGCATTCGTTTGCGTGGGCAGTCGGGGTTTTCCGGTCAAACCAATTCGCCGCTAATAGTTATTAACGGTTTGCCAATGGATCAAGGTTCGCGTAGCGCAGAGGGTGCGCCGGGTATAGATCAGGGCGACAACCTGCAACAAATAAATCCGGATGATATTGAGTCTATGACGGTGCTCAAAGGTGCAACATCTGCTGCGCTATATGGCTCACGAGCCGCAAACGGCGCGATTATTATAACCACCAAAACAGGTGCTAAAAATTCAAAATTCGGTGTAGAGATCTCTTCAAATTTTTCATCTAACCAGGCGTTGGATTATACTAACTACCAAACTGTATATGGTACAGGTGTTGGTGGCAACCGCCCGGTATCGGTGTCAGATGCAGTAGCAAACGGCAGCCAATCATGGGGTGCAAAATATGATGGCGTTCCAACAATACAATATGACGGTGTTTTGAGACCATATTCGCCCGATAAAAACCGCATAACAGAATTTTACAGGACAGGTAATTCGCTCACAAATACAGTAGCCCTTTCTGGCGGAAATGCTTCAACAAGCTTCAGAATTTCGTTTTCCAACCAGGATGCTAACGGTATTTCGCCTAATAACGATTATCATAAAAAGATATTTAACCTTGGCCTAAACAGCAAGATAACTGAAAAGCTATCACTTGTGGCCAATATTAATTATACACACGAAGAAAACAATAATCCTCCGATGGTTGGTGTTCAGGGCATTGGGTTTTCAAGCTTTCTTCACCGTATGCCTTTAACACTTTCTAACGAGACGCTGAAAGCGAGTGCTGTTGGTCCTGACGGTAACCTATATCCGAATAACCCTTTTGGCGCGCTATTAACCAACCCTTATTATCTTATTGGCAGAATGTTCAATTATGCTAAAAGAGACCGTTGGCTGGGCACCATTTCGGCCAGGTATGATTTTACTAAGTGGTTGTACCTGCAGGGACGTGTAAACGCAGACTTAGGCTACAACACCAACGAAAGCAATTTGCCTCACGGCGTAGGCGTTCCGCTGCGTAACAGTACAAACACGGGCTGGGCCGGAACTTACAATATTAACACCGGTTTTAACAGGCAAATGAATATGGATTTCCTGTTAGGAACCAGTCATAAGATCGGCGACTTTTCAATAGACGCGAGTGTTGGTGGTAATATGTATACAGTTAATAATAACAACACTACCCAAGGGGTAACAGACTTTATTGTGAAAGACCTCTATAGTATAGGTAACGGCGTTACTAAAACCCAAAACTACGGTATCAGCAGATCGCAGGTAAACTCCGCTTACGCGTTTGCAGATTTTGGCTATAAAGATTTCTTGTATTTGAATGTTACCGACAGGGTTGACTATTTTTCGGTACTTACACCACCAAGTTCAATAGTGGCTAATCCTAAAAATTCGTTCAATTACCCATCTGTAAGTGCAAGTTTTATTTTTTCTGAATTGTTGCCCAATATCACATGGTTAAACTATGGTAAATTAAGAGCAAGCTATGCAGCTGTAGGTAATGCCAATGGCGTTAATCCTTTTAGCAGCCAGCTTACTTATTCAATAGCGCAACAGCTTTTCGGAACCTATCCTATTGGAAGCATTGCTAACGGAAGCAACCCGAACCCATATATAGCGCCTTTCAGTGTTACCGAAAAGGAGATTGGTTTGGAAATTAAAACCCTAAATAGTCGGTTAAACTTTGATATAGCCGTTTACGACAAAAGAACTAATAACCAGATATTACCGGTTGACTTGTCTCCCGCTTCGGGCTATGGCAGCACAATTGTCAATATAGCAAAACTGAAAAACACCGGTTTGGAAGTTGCAATTGACGGAACTCCTGCAAAGAGCTCAAATTTCTCGTGGACCATATCAGCCAATGCCGCTTATAATACCTCAAAGGTATTGGAACTAAACCCGGGGCAAACCCGGCAGACAGTGGTGTATTTTAATGGCACAGGCAACGAGTTTCTGGGCAATTTAACTTACGATGTAGGCAAGGAGATGAACCAATTGGTCGCATACACCTATCTGCGTAACGCTGCCGGGCAGATCATGTTAAGTAGCTCCGGCAAACTATTGCAATCAGCTAACATGGTAAATTTTGGTAGCGCAAATTCAAAGGTAATTGGCGGCATATCAAATACTTTCCGCTACAAAAGCCTGAGCTTATTGGTGAGCATTGATGGTAAATTTGGCGGTAAAATGTTTTCGTCAACAGCCCTGAACGGCTTAAGATCGGGCATGAGCCAGGCATCTTTAGTGGGCCGTGACGGTGTTGTTTTTGATGGCGTGTTACCTAATGGCAATAAGAATAATGTATCTGTTGATCCCAGAATATTTTACGCTGATTATCGCACCCTGCAAATTGCAGATCCATTTGTATTCAGCAGCGACTTTATCAAGTTAAGAAATATTACCCTTACCTACGATTTTACCAAACTAATGAGCAAAAATGTAAAGTTTGTTAAAGGGTTATCCGTTTCTGTTTTTTGCCGGAATGCAGCATTATTGATGAAACGCATACCTGATGTTGATCCGGAAGCCTTCGCGTCAACAAGCGACAGCCGCTTAGGATATGAGCAACATACCGAACCAACTACCCGCACATTAGGGCTTAACTTAAATGTAAAATTTTAATAGCACAGATCATGAAAAGAATTAGTCATATAATCTCCCTTATAACAATACTTTGCCTGGTAAGTTGCACAAAGGGCTTTGTAGAGAAGAACCAGGACCCATATGCCATTACAAAAATAGATCCCGGTTTGTTATTTACCGGTGCGCAACGCGGGATGAATGCAGGCGGCTGGGATGGTGAGCAAACCATTGTACAACAATACATGACTGCTTATAACGCGGGCGCAACGTCAGGTTTTAATTTTAACGAAGATATAGATGGAGTTAACAGCCCGCGTTGGGGTATTTATAACGGAGTAATTAAGCCCTTGGTACAAATTATAAGCCTTGTTAAAAATGATGCGGCCAGTAAAAATCTGTACCAAATGACACGGATTTGGAAAGCGTACGCCTTTATGACCCTGGTTGATACTTATGGCGATGTGCCTTATACAGAGGCAGGTAAAGGTTACCTTGAAGCGATAAATTATCCTAAGTACGATAAAATGGCCGCTATTTACACTGACCTTTATAACGAACTTAAATCTGCTACTGCCGCCTTGTCTACATCAGGCGAATATGTAACCAGCGATTTGTTTTTTGGTGGTGCAACGGCCTCAAGTCCGGCGCTGATATCAGCACAGATAGACCATTGGAAAAAAATAGGATATTCGCTAATGCTGCGTTTAGGTATGCGCTATTCAAAAGTTGACCAGGCCAAAGCGACGAGCATTGTACAGGAGGCATTTGCAGGCGGTGTAATACTGTTAAACAGCGATAATGTTGTAGTTACTCAGTATAGCGCTGCGGTGCCCAACGGTTTTTCTAACTTACAGCGCACGGTTAGTCCGTATTTTTATTACCTGGCCGAACCTTTTGTTAATCAGCTAAAAGGAACTAACGACCCCCGTTTGAAGTATATAGGAGCCAGCTATGCCAAACCGCAAGATTTTACAACTACGCGTGATACTATAACTGCCAACCAATACGGTTTTCCGGTGGGTTATGATCAATCAACAGTTGTAAATTATCCGGGTTACAGAGGCGTTAAAGAGGGCGGGCAAAACTATACCCAACTTAATTATGGTGTAGTGGCAAATAGTGTTGCGCCGGCAGTGTTTATAACCGCTGCACAAAGCCAATTATTATTAGCAGAAGCTAAATTTAGAGGGTGGATAACCGGTGGTTCAACACCTCAGCAATATTATGAGGCCGGTGTAAGGGCATCTATGGATGAATGGGGTTTATATCCGGGCGTGCAAAGCCCTGCGGTTTCTGAAGCTTCTAAGAGTTCTTATCTACGCCAGCCTGCTGTTCTTTACAATGATGCAAACGCGCTTAAGCTTATCAATATACAATACTGGATAGCAAACGTAACAAATGGCCCCGAAGCATTTGCTAACTGGCGGAGAAGCGGATTCCCGGTATTGCAACCCAATATGTACAACGATAAATTAAAGGGCGGCTTCGCCAGGCGTATGGCTTATCCAAACGCGGAGGAATCTCAAAACCCTGAAAACTATAAAGCGGCGGTTGCCAGCATGGGCGGTGATGGATTAACACAACGCGTGTTTTGGGATATACCGTAAAAACACATAACATTTCATAACACAAAAAACCCGGATGGCTTCCGGGTTTTTGTGTTATGTTGGGTACATTATTTTATTAAAATATTCTCAGATGCTATCATTTCCAAAAGAGCATCTTCTTTTAATATCCGGATATGTTTACCAATTAATTTTATCAGGTCAGCCGCAACCAACTCATTTACCGCCCTAAAAAGACTTTCATACACTGTACCCGAAAATGACGCCAGATCCTGTCGTGAGAGCTCAATATTAATACAGCCCTCATTATTCACCCCAAATTGCTTTTGAAGCGTGATCAGCGCTTGCGCCACCCTTCCTTTAACAGGCATGTGAACAAAGTTGCGCATACGTTTTTCTGATTCATGCAATTCATTCGCAAAAAAACGCATTAGCTTGGTGGCAAAACCATGGTTTATATTAAGCGTCGCTTCAAAGAAAGCCATCGGTATGTAGCAAACCGTAACCGGCTCTATGGCGGTTGCAGAAACGGGGTAAGCGGGTTCATCGCCCAGGCCCAAATGGCCTACAATATCTCCGCGCTGTGCAAATCTCAGTATGATCTCTTTTTCGTGATCCCACCTTTTATGCACTTTCAACTTTCCGCTGTAAACAAAGAACATTCCTGTTACCGGGTCGCCTTCTTTAAATAATGTTTGCGATTTTTTGACAGTAATGTTTTTTCTTTCCTGGCCTATTACCGATACCCATTCAGTTAAACAGGAGCTGCAAAGAAAGCAACTTTTTAGATCACATAAATTTGGTTGGCTCATCCTTTTTTATTTGAAATTCTTATTTACCTATTGCTATATATTGTTTGTGCAATATAAATTATCATATTTAAGCTATAAAATTATATATTTTTATTGTTTAAGTTATATAATGCATTAAAAACATATAAATTTGCAAAAAAATCTACCTGTTACTCATGGAAAAAATTAATAACGCCGCCGGCATCCCCATATCTCCATTGTTAGCCAATATGGAAAACAGTTTATCTGCGGATAATACAATGCAGTTGGTTAAGCAACGCCTCTTAAAGATATGCGTATTATCTGTAATTGTGTCTGTAGCTATCAGTTTGATCGCTAAAGTTTTGATAACCCTCATCAATATTGTAACCGGCGTGGCTTTTTTTGGAAAATTTATGACGGATTACCACAGTCCGGCAGAAAATCACCTGGGATGGTGGGTTGTAATTATACCCGCTATAGGTGGTCTGTTAGTTGGCTTTATGGCGCTATACGGGTCAAAAGCAATTCGCGGCCATGGCATACCAGAAGCAATGGAACAAATTTTAACTAATCAAAGTAAGATCAAACCATCCATTACTTTTCTTAAGCCGTTATCATCAGCTATAGCAATCGGCACGGGTGGGCCTTTTGGCGCGGAGGGGCCAATTATAGCAACAGGCGGTGCCCTGGGTTCAACATTGGGGCAATTGATGAATATTACTTCAAACGAACGAAAGATAATATTAGCTGCCGGTGCCACCGCCGGGATGTCTGCTATATTCGGTACGCCAATAGCTGCCGTGTTTTTAGCTATCGAATTATTACTTTTTGAATTCTCGCCACGGTCAATACTACCGGTGGCACTTGCCTGCATTACGGGTGCGGCCGGCCATCATATATTGTTTGAAGCTGGCCCGGTATTTCCAATGCCAAATATTGAACTTCCATCAAATGGTGCTTTGGCTATTTACAGTGGAATAGGCTTAATTATCGGTTTTATTTCTATGGGCGTCACCAAAATAGTTTACCTTATAGAAGACGCGTTTGATCACCTTCCTATCAAATGGCAGTGGTGGCCGGCTATGGGCGGATTGGCCGTTGGATTGATAGGCTATTTTGCACCGCATACTTTAGGGGTAGGCTATGATAACATTGTTAATGTTCTGTCCGGAGCAACGGCCATACTTATCGTTTTACGACTGTGTCTGTTTAAGTTCCTTTCCTGGGCCATCGCTCTCGGAAGTGGCACATCGGGCGGAACACTTGCTCCGCTGCTAACCATTGGTGGAGCAGCAGGGGCATTGTTGGGCTATGTTGTGCTGATGTTATTCCCGGATAGTGGTATTAATCTTCCGCTTGCGGCGCTTATAGGCATGTCTGCTATGTTTGCCGGGGCTTCAAGGGCTTATTTAACCAGTATTGCCTTTGCATTGGAGTCTACAGGTCAGTTTAACGCGTTGCTGCCATTGCTGGGTGGATGTACCGCTGCGTACATAGTCTCGTTTTTTCTGATGGAAAACACCATCATGACAGAAAAAATAGCACGCCGCGGTGTAGTAACGCCAGATTCGTACGAACCGGACCTGTTAGTTAAGATATCTGTAGGGCAGGTTAATAACACAGCAATTAATATCCTAAACCCTGAAAATAAAATAGCAAACATCAGGGACATGATCAGATCGGGACAGATTGGTGCAGAAGAGTATTTTGTCGTTTCAGATGACAACGGTAACTACGTCGGTATTGTCGGTCTTCATGATATAAATGATCATCAAAATGAGCCGGAATCGATATTAGAGGACATAATACAACATGTTAATTTATATGTAAGGGCAAATGATAGCTTAAGAAAAGCAGTTGAAATTATGTCAGCAGAAAATTTAAAAGCTATACCGGTACTTGCCGATGAAAGAATTGTAGGGCTGCTTAGCGAAAGTGACATTATTCAGGCCTATAAAGACGAGCGTAAAGAAAACGAACAGTCAACGGTTCATATCTCATTAAAAAGACAAAAGTTAAAAGTTATGAGCCGCGGAAAGAACATGTTCAAACCGCAATCTTAACTGAGCTTTACACTTATTATTAATCTAAGTGTATTGTTTTTTAATGGCTATCTTTTTTATTAGGCACAAGTTACCTTGTATGGGCAGCTATTGAATTGCAATTGATGTTTATATTAAGCATCTTTAAATACAATCATTCAGTACCTGATATTCTCTCAAAAAATGAAAAGATATTTATTGCTTTTGCTGTGCACAACTATGGCTATTAATACATGGGCGCAACAGCCCGATCCTAATTTTGAGCTTTATATATTGGCCGGGCAGTCAAACATGGCGGGCCGGGGGCCTATAACCGATGCCTATGCAAATGCCGGAAGCGAAAAAGTGTTGATGCTTAATAAAGAGGGCAAATGGGTGCAGGCCAAACATCCCTTACATTTTGATAAGCCTACAGCAGCGGTTGGACCGGGCCTGGCCTTTGGTTTGGAAATGTTGAAAGCTAATCCAAATGTTAAAATAGGGCTGATACCAACAGCTGTTGGCGGATCGCCGATAGAAAGCTGGTTACCCGGCGCGTTGGATGCTGCCACCGGAACGCACCCTTATGATGACGCGGTTGCGCGTATTAAACTGGCCATGCAGTCCGGCGTGATAAAAGGTATTATATGGCACCAAGGCGAATCAAACAGTAACAGGCCCGAGCAGGTGAAAGCTTATCTTGAGCAATTGAAAGAACTGATAGGCCGTTTCCGAAAATTAACGGGCAATGACAATATTCCCTTTGTGGCCGGTGAGTTGGGACGCTACGCCACGTTTGGCAATATTAATGACGAGATAGACAAGTTGCCGTCGGTAGTGCCTTTTACTGCTGTGGCTACTACAGAGAATTTGGTGCATCGCGGTGATAACCTGCATTTTGACAGCTCATCAGCAGATGAATTGGGCAAAAGGTATGCTGCTAAAATGTTGATGTTGCAAAAAAAGAAATAGCAATAAAACACAGTCGCGTAACATTTTTAGGCTGGCCGTATCTAACCCCGCATTAAGTAGATTTGACAACACTTATGCAGGATTTTGAGACCATTTATACACTTTATTCTCCCCAGATTTTCAGGGTATGCATGGGTTATGTTAACGATAGTGAGCAGGCCAAAGATCTTACGCAGGAAACCTTTATATCAGTTTGGAAAAATCTTTCTTCATTCAGGAACGAATCAAAAATAAGCACCTGGATCTATCGTATCGCTACCAATAACTGCCTGCGGGCGTTAGAGGTGGGGAAGCGGATGGTTAAAACTGAACTGCCTTTACATCTGCCCGATATCCCTGATGAAAGCCCGGAAGAAAGATTGAGATTTTTATACAGGGCAATTTCTGAACTGGAAGAAACCGAACGCATTATTATTTCGCTGCTACTGGAAGACCTGCCGCAGGGTGAGATTGCGGATATTGTAGGCCTTAACCCGGGAACGGTGCGTGTAAGGATACATCGCATTAAAGAAAAATTAGCTATTAAATTCAGGGAGCATGGACAATTTGAATGAACTGAAAGCCATTTGGCAAACGGCAAAAACCGATGGACTGCCTACAACCGCAGAAATAGTTGAGATGGCTAAGAAATTTCGCTACCAAAAGCTTCGCAATAAAGTATTGTCAATAGTGGTAGGAGTGGGCGCTATAGTTTTGATGTTTGCTTTTTACCTCAATAAGCCTGACCTGGCAATAAGCACTATTGGAGGGATAATTTGTACCGTATTGGCATGTTCGATATTGATTTATACCAACGCCCGGTCAATGAAACGGTTTATTGATATGCATGATTTAAGTAACAAGCAGTTTATTGAATTTTTAGAGCAAACCCGCCACAATCAATTGTATTACTACAAATATACCCAGGTGTTTGGCTTGCTGTTCAGCTCAATAGGTTTGCTGTTATTCCTGTATGAATTTGTACAGAAAAACACTGCAATGTCTGCTGCATTTTATACGATAGCTGTGTTGTGGACATTATTTATGTGTTTTTACATGCGACCGCGTAATTTCAAAAAGCAGTCTGCAAAAATGGAAAGAATGTTAGCATCATTAAAAAAAATAAACGATCAGCTTCAATGAAAAAAAGAACTTTAAACTTGTGGCTTGTTTGCACATTACCATTAGTTCCGTCTATTGTGCTTTTGGTAAACATCCCCGATTTTTTACGCGGGGCTTTAACCGGCGTTTGCATCGGTTTGCAATTGATGTTTTGGATTCTGTTGAAAAAGAAAAACATTAATTGCAGAACAAATGGAAGCGGATTGTTTTAAGGATATTAAAAGCAAAAACTTTTATAGTTTTGAAAATTGCTTTTAATCAATGTGCTATGAAAAAGATATTTATAACTGCCCTTATTTTTTCGATATACACAGCAACGCTTTTTGCGCAGGTCACCAAATCTTCAAAGATGGTTAGTCCGCAATGGTCAAGGGCCAAAGCCGAGGGCTGGTACAAACAGCAGGCGTGGGTAAGGGGTGCCAATTTCATCCCCAACACCGCGATTAATCAGTTAGAAATGTGGCAGGCGTCGACATTTGATCCTGCAACAATAGACAGGGAGTTAGGATGGGCAGAAGGTATCGGTTTCAATACCATGCGCGTTTATCTTCACAGCTTAGCCTATCAACAGGATCCCGTGGGTTTTAAAAGCCGGTTAAATCAATACTTGGGTATCGCTTCAAAGCATCAAATTAAAACCATTTTCGTTTTTTTTGATGATTGCTGGAATCCTGATCCTAAAATTGGAAAACAGCCTGAACCTAAAACCGGAACACATAACTCCGGTTGGGCACAAGATCCGGGCAGGCATATCACTACAGAAGCTGATTTTGCAAAACTTTCTGTTTACGTTAAAGATGTAATGACAACGTTTGGGCATGATAAACGAATCCTGCTTTGGGATTTGTATAATGAACCGGGCAATACAAAAAAAGGTAATGAATCATTAGAATTGTTAACAAGAGTGTTTAGCTGGGCGCGCCAAACCGTGCATGATCAACCTATTTCATCAGGACTTTGGGCGTGGAACCTAACTGATCTGAACACTTTCCAGGCTTTAAATTCTGATATTATTACTTACCACGAGTACGAGGACCCGGATCGTCACCTTCGTATCCTGAATTTGTTAAAAACACATGGCCGCCCTTTAATATGCACAGAATATATGGCAAGGCGCAATAACAGCTTATTCAGTAATGTCTTACCAATGCTTAAAAAGCAAAACGTTGGTGCCATAAACTGGGGATTGGTATCAGGCAAAACAAATACCATATATGCTTGGGACACGCCGATAGCAGATGGTAGCGAACCGCCCCTATGGTTTCATGATGTGTTTAGAAAAGATGGTACCCCTTACAAGCAGGAAGAAGTGGATGTTATAAAGGAACAAACCGGGAAGAAGTAAAAACACCTCAGATTAAACTTATTGGAGCGCCATATGTCATAAATACATTAATTCCAATAATTTATGAAGACAGCGGTAAAATATTCCACCTTTTTATTTCTTGCTGTAGTAATAGTATTCTCGTCGGCATTTATTTTTATGCCCGGTGCAGACTTGCAGGCTCCCGTATTTCCGTATAAAAAAGCAGGCTTAACACAGAGGCAGGCCGCTGCGCATTTATTGAATAGATTTACTTATGGCGCCACACCCGGCGAGGTAGATAAAGTGGTAAAAATGGGCATTGAGAAATGGTTCATGCAACAACTGGATGGCAATTTACCCAACGATTCATTAAACCAGATTTTAGATAAATACGATGCGCTTAAGCTATCTAATACCCAAATTGTTGCCCAATACCCAAAAAACGCCGTTGTGTTACGCATGGCTGTGCGGGATGACGTCGTTGATAAGGATTCTGTAAAAACAGATCGTAAAGAATATCAGCAAGTGCTTCAAAATTACATGCAGCAACATGGGCTTAAGCCTGAGCAGGAGCTTTTAAGGCAACTATTTAATCAAAAAGTTTTACGTGCAGCTTATAGCAATAACCAACTGCATGAGGTTTTAACTGATTTTTGGTTTAACCATTTCAATGTTTCTTTAACCAAAAATCAGTCTGCCCAGTTCATAGCTAACTATGAGCGCGATGCCATTCGCCCCAATGTTACTGGCAATTTTGATGCTTTATTGTTGGCTACTGCTAAATCCCCGGCAATGCTATATTACCTTGATAATTTTAACAGCACAGGCACAAATGTTCAGCGCCCGCGTGCGTTAATCAGAAACGCCGCTAATAATAAGCCCGCGAAAAAAGCGCAGGGATTAAACGAAAATTATGCCCGCGAAGTAATGGAACTGCATACGCTGGGCGTTGATGGCGGGTACACGCAGCAAGATGTAACACAAGCAGCAAGGGTTTTAACAGGATGGACGGTTTTTCCGATGGGTGCATACGGCAATGCCGACGCTGTACAGAAACTGGTTGATAATATAGGTGAAAAAGGGCTTAAGCAACGGGGTTTTGTACATGATGGCGATTTTTTATTTACGCCTAACAGGCATGATAACGACGAAAAAATTGTTTTAGGTAAAAAGTTTGACGAGGGGGGCGGATACCAGGAAGGGGTTGAACTGCTTGAATTGTTAGCGCATCACCCATCTACTGCGAAATTTATCACCAGAAAACTAGCTATCCGCTTTGTTAACGATGATCCGGCACAAAGTTTACTTGACAAAATGGCTAAGACTTTTACGCAAACTAACGGTAATATTCGCCAGGTGCTGATCGCTATGGTTTCCTCGCCTGACTTTTGGAGCGCTAAAGCGCTTCGCCAAAAAACTAAATCGCCGTTTGAGTTGGTTATAAGTTCTGCACGTGCATTAAATGCGCGAATAGATCAGCCTGTCCAGTTATATAACTGGGCCAATAAAATGGGGCAGCGTATGTATGCCTATCAGGCACCTACCGGTTTTCCTGACAGGTCGCAATATTGGATCAACAGCGGGGCGTTACTTAACCGGATGAATTTTGGCCTCGCTATGGCTACAGGGCGCGTTCCTGGTGTTAAGGTTAATCTGGCTGCGCTAAATAATAATCATGAGCCTGAGAGCCCCGAAGCAGCATTAGCGACCTATAGCAAGTTACTAATGCCTGAGCGAGATCTGAGCGCTACCATAAAACAACTTACCCCAATGTTGAGCGAGAAGGAGTTGGTTAATAAAGTAGAAGCAGCCGCGGCCAAGGTCCCGCAGGCCGGTAAGGGCGATGATATGATGATGGAAATGAATGATGCTCCAAAAAAGAACGCCAAAAAGAGCGTTGCGCGCACTAAAACAAACGGTAATAATAGCATGCTGGCGCAGGTAGTGGGCGTTATTTTAGGCTCGCCCGAATTTCAGAGGAGATAATTAACAATAAGGCAATGGTAACAAGAAGAGGTTTTATTAAATCAGGTGGGTTGGCTTTACTTGGAGTAGGGTTAATGGGCGGCATACCATCGTTTTTGGCAGAGGCCGTTGCCAGCGAGAAAAGTCGCGCACTTTACTCAAAAAAGAAGGTACTGGTTTGTATATTTCAGCGTGGCGCTATGGATGGCCTTATGGCGGTTACACCATTTACCGATAAATATTTGAAAGCGGCCAGGCCAACGCTATTCATGTCGGCCGCCAAAAATCAAAATACTAATTCGTTAATAGATCTTGATGGGCACTTCGGTCTGCATCCGGCCATGGCGCCCTTTGCCGATTTGTTTAATCAGAAGCAATTGGCAATAGTTCATGGTATAGGTTCGCCCAATAACACACGCTCACACTTTGACGCGCAGGATTATATGGAATCGGGCACGCCGTTCAATAAAGGCACGGCAAGTGGATGGCTCAACAGGGCGGTTGGTTTGTTGGGTCATGATGCTACACCTTTTCAGGCGGTAAGCCTTACATCATCTTTACCACGCTCTTTTTATGGCGATAACCCAACGTTGGCTGTTAGCAGTCTGCAGGATTTCGCCATACAAATGCGCGGCAATCCCGGCGGAGCAAATATAGCTGCAAAAAGCTTCGAAGATCTTTATCAGCAAACATCGTCATCGCTACTTAAGCAAACCGGAAAAGAAAGCTTTGACGCTGTTAAAATGCTGCAAAAAACAGACATCAAAAACTATAAGCCTGCTAATAATGTAATTTATCCTAACACACCTTTGGGTAATTCGCTTAAACAAATAGCGCAATTGATTAAAATGGATGTTGGGTTGGAAGTTGCATTTACCGAATCAAACGGATGGGATACCCATTTTAACCAGGGAACGGATAAAGGCTTATTTGCGCGTAACGTAGCTGATCTTAGCGCTTGTATTGCCGCTTTTTGGAATGATATAGGAGCTTACCAGGATGACGTTACGGTAATGACCATGACTGAGTTTGGCCGTACAGTAAAGCAGAATGGCACGGGTGGTACTGATCATGGCCGCGCATCATGCAATTTTATTCTAGGTAATGATGTAAAGGGCGGTATGGTACACGGGAATGTTAAGCCCCTGGCAATGGAAAACCTGGAGGATGGGCGCGACCTCGCCGTTACAACAGATTTTAGAAGTGTCTTCAGCGAAGTAGCTGACAGACATCTGAAATTGAATAATGACCGTGTGTTGTTTCCTGACTGGAAAGGAGATAAAATAGGGGTAATGCGCACTTAATGTTTAAGTATGGCTATTTGAAGCGCTTTGCTCAAAATATCCTCAATGTCTGCTAATGGCAAATCAACATTAGCATCAAACAGCATTATTTTCATGCGTGCGCGTTTCTCCATTATCAATGCCGGATGATCTATCAACTTACCATCAACAATACCCAAATAGGGCTGATGTAAGGTTTTATGCACCCACAAATAACACAGCATTTTGCCTTTGTAGCAAAACATGGGCATACGGTACTTCCATTCAGCCGTTATGTTTTTATCCTGATTTAAAATGATGGTCCGCAAGGCCAGCAAACAACTTTTAGTTGGCTCTGGCTGCTTAAGATAGAAATTGTCGAGATCGCCTGCCATAATAAAATGCCAAATATTGTTCCCCCTTCAGGGGGCTAGGGGGCTCAACCTTTGTCTTATAGCTTCGTATAAAATTACACCCGTAGCTACCGAAACATTCAACGATTCGATCTCGCCATACATAGGTATTTTGGCCAGATGGTCCGCTATGCGAATGATCTCATTACGTACACCATCTTCTTCAGATCCCATTACAATGGCTGTGGGTGCGGTATAGTCGGGTTGGTAAATATAATCTTTGGTTTTCTCGGTGCAGCAAACCAATTGCAGACCCGATTCCTGAATAAAACGAACCGTTTGTATAAAATTATCATGCCTGCAAACCGGGATCTTATACAATGCACCGGCGGAGGTTTTTATAGCATCGGGATTGATCTGCGCTGAGCCTTTAGCGGGTACGACAATAGCGTGCACTCCGCTACACTCAGCAGTACGGGCTATGGCACCCATGTTGCGTACGTCGGTAATAGAGTCCAGTATCAGTATAAGCGGTGTTTCCCCTTTTTCAAATATCTGCGGAATGATGTCTTCTATTTTTTGATAAATAATAGGCGATATAAAAGCTACAACACCCTGATGGTTTTTCATGGTGAGGCGGTTAAGCTTTTCAACAGGAACCTGCTGCGCAGTAATATTGTAGTGGTTAAGCAGTTCCTTTAGTTCGGCCATTAAGCCGCCACCTACACCACGCTGCACATAAAGCGACTCAATTTCTTTGCCAGAACGGATGGCTTCTATCACCGCGCGGGTACCAAATACCATTTGATTGCTTTCTCTGGGCTCCCTGCTCTCCCGGTTATTATACATCATTTTTTTATATAACTATCTGAAAAACAAAAGTAGCTATATTAATTGATTAAGCCTTTATTGAAGTGTTTTAACGGGACGTTGGGGGCTTTGGTTAACATGTTAAAAACGTTATCCACATTATATTAAGTGCCTGAATTTCAGAACGAAATTTTGCTATTCAACAAGTTATTAACAATGGGTGTTAATTAAAATCATTTAAAACGATATCAAAAATGCGGTTTTAATTTTATGGTGTTAACCAAATGTTAACGATAGTTGTCTATTTTTGATACATGATTTTTGAGAACGAAAATTCCAATTACAAGCCGAATACTAACGAAAAAAGAAGCCGGATAACTAACCCCACTCCTTACAGTGGATTAGGCAAATTACCGCCGCAAGCAGTTGACCTTGAAGAGGCTGTTTTGGGTGCTTTAATGTTGGAAAAAGATGCGCTTTCATCTGTTATTGATATTTTAAAACCCGAAGTTTTTTATCACGATAAACATCAGCGAATATTTCAGGCTATCCGTACGCTTTTTGAAAAGACATCCCCGGTTGATATCCTTACCGTAACCGCGCAATTACGCACGTTAGGCGAGCTGGAAATGATAGGGGGTGCTTACTATATTACTGAACTTACCAACCGCGTTGCGTCTGCAGCTAATATTGAATATCACTCGCGTATCATCATTCAGAAATTTATTCAGCGCGAATTGATCAGGATATCTACGGAGATAGTAAACAGCGCGTATGAGGATACTACGGATGTGCTTGACCTTTTAGACAAAGCCGAAAAGAATTTATTTGAGATAGCTCAAAATAACCTTCGCCGCGATTCACGTAAAATGGACGACCTGTTGCACGAGACGCTAAAGGAAATTGAATTACTTAAGGATAAAAAAGACGGTCTTACAGGTATAGCATCAGGCTTTACCGAGCTGGACAGGATGACCTCCGGCTGGCAAAAATCCGATCTGGTTATTATTGCAGCCCGCCCTGCGATGGGTAAAACAGCCTTCGTTTTAAGTTGCGCACGCAATGCCGCGGTTGATTTTGATAAGCCAGTAGTAGTGTTCTCGCTGGAGATGTCATCTATTCAATTGGTTAATCGTTTGGTATCCGGCGAGACTGAAATTGAACAGGAAAAGATAAGAAAAGGCACGTTGGAGGAGTGGGAGTGGCAACAGATCCACTCAAAAGTGGGAAGATTGGAACAGGCCCCGCTGATTATTGACGATACACCGGCATTGAATATTTTTGAGTTTCGCGCCAAATGCCGCCGTTTAAAATCACAGCACGATATCCAGCTGATTATAATTGACTACCTGCAATTGATGCAAGGTAAAGCCGACGGAAAGGGTGGGGGTAATCGTGAGCAGGAGATAGGTAGCATATCAAGGGCATTAAAATCGGTAGCTAAAGAGTTAAATGTGCCCGTTATAGCATTGTCTCAATTAAGCCGTGCGGTTGAAAACCGCCCCGGAGGTTCAAAACGCCCCATGCTGTCAGATTTACGTGAATCGGGATCTATTGAGCAGGATGCGGATATGGTATTGTTCCTGTACCGTCCGGAATATTACGGATTGGAAGTTGATGAAGACAATAACCCAACACAAGGCGTTGGTGAGGTTATTATAGCCAAGCACCGTAACGGTGAAACTGGACGCGTAAGACTTAAATTTGTGGGTAAATACGTTAAGTTCACCGACCTGGAAACTTCCGATAGCTTTGAAGCTCCAAGTCCGTTTGCGGGCCTTAATCCATCTCAAAATTTTGACAAGCCAAGCAATTTCATAATCCGGCCATCCAGTATGAATGATATGGAGGATGAACCACCGTTTTAATTGCTTATAAACCGTAACTAACTGACAAAGCCACCTTTTTGGGGTGGCTTTGTCAGTTAAAAGAATCTTAAAATCTTTTTATCCTACTAATCCTGGTCTAGTCCTGGTTAATAAAAGAACGCAGCATCCAGGTGTTTTTCTCTTTATACTGCATAAATTTATTGATCATGTCGTTGGTGCCATCGTCACCCGCTTTTTCGCTGATCTCCATTATTTCGCGTTCCAGCTCAATCAATTTAGCCATATCATCTATAACTGCTTTAACCAGATTGGAATCTTTAACGCCTATGGTATTTATCTCTTTTATTTCTGAAATTTTAATGTATTCGGCAAACGTGCTTACAGGTGGTTTGCCAAGCGTTAAAACGCGTTCAGCAATTTCGTCAATGGTTACCTGAGCTTGCGTATACAACTCTTCAAATTTAATGTGAAGGGTAAAAAAATTGTTCCCCTTAACGTTCCAGTGGCATCCCCGTAGCTTTTGATAATGAATATGGTAATTGGCCAACAGATCATTTAAATGGTCAACAACCGGTTTAACGGCTTTCTCGGTCAGGCTTATTTCTTTAGCGTCCATGATGTTTTTAGATTATTGTGATTTAACAGGGTTGTGGATGTTTTGTTTAATAAAAATACCACTCTTTTTATTAATAAAGGCATATTTGCATTTCTTATGACGCAGCTTTTACCATTCATCAGCAAGCAATTTAACGGCATAATCTGGCGTATGGAAATTGACGAAATAGGCGATACTATTTACCTTGAAGTGAGAAAAACTGAGGATAAACTGGTATCCTTCGCTGCAGTCGATCTTTTGTCAGGCCAAACAAATTTTGAAGACATTACTCTCCCTGAACGATGGCTGGCTGGTATTGAGGCAGCTTATAACAATATATTATTACTACATGGTTACCAAGGGCAAAATGCGCCGGTACACAGGGGGTTAACTGCTCTCGCCGAAGATGGCTCTGTGTTGTGGAGCAACTACAGCATAGTGTTTGATCACCTTAGCATAAATGGGCCGGTTACCTATGCAACGCAAATTCAGCCACGCAAACTTTTTTTAACAGATGTTGGCACTGGGGCCAATATCCGGCAGTTCGACAGCTTGTCGGACAGTGAGTACATTAATAACATTGTATTTCCGCAGAGTGTTAACGATAGTGAATTAAACTTTAAGCTCCCTGTAAAGTCGTATGACAACGTTGTGGATTATCTTACATACAATAATTATAGAGTTGTATCTTTGCACACGCTTAACGGGGAGCAGCTTGTACAAGTGATGTATGTTTGGGACGGCGAAGTTTTGGTTTACCAGGATATATTGAACGATAACATACAAAAAATGCAACCCGAGGCGTTTATCCTATGTAAAAACAGAATAATTTATATAAAAAACAAGACCGGTTTAAAGGTTATTTCTTTATAATTATCTGAATAATAATTTATTATGAAATTAAAAGGTTTGTTGTTAGTTGTACCTATGCTATCGTTGTCGGTACCGCTATTTGCGTTAGCACCGGTGGATTCGGTAGGGGTTGAAAACCTAAATGGCAAAAAAGTTGTGCTGCATAAGCTAGATCCAAAGGATAACTATTTTTCTGTTGGTCGCAAGTATAATGTAGCACCTAATGCTATCATCCAATTTAATAACAATATGGCGCTAAAGGTTGGGGGCATTATTAAAGTGCCAACAGAGCAGCCATTTTTAGCGCCTGCCGCACAGGCGGTGGTATCGCAAGGTGCACCGGTAGTATCACAAGCTACCCCACCAGCCGTTACTGCTGATGCTAACGTTCAGCAATACAAAGTGTCAGCAGGAGAGACCCTGTACTCCATTTCCAAGCGCTTTAACACTACTGTTGATGATCTTGTTAAGCTGAACAATCTCCCAAATACCAACACCACGCCAGGGCAACTTTTAAAAGTAAAGCTTAATTCGGCTAACGTGCCTGTACCTGTTCCGGTAGTTACAGCTCCAATGGTTGTAAAAACAGATTCTTTTAGCTACAGCAGTCCGCAGGATAGCATGAATGCCGTTAAGTTCGGTGCCAATAAATATGGTTTGTTTGAAAAGGCAGAAAAGGGCGTAGCTGTTTCTATGACCGATGAGGGCCTGGACCCATCTAAAAAATTAGCGTTGCACCGCACTGCGCCTGTAGGCACCGTTATTAAAATAACCAACCCTATGACGGGTAAAACCACTTTTGCTAAGGTGGTGGGGCGTTTTACTGATAGCGAGGCTACAAAAGATGCCATTATTGTAGTAACCAAAAACGTAGCTGATTCTATCGGCGCATTAGATAAACGAGTTCATGTAAATATCAGCTACGGAACCCCAAATGAGTAAACCTTATATTATTGGAATTGCCGGAGGAAGCGGGTCGGGAAAGACTTTTTTTTTGAACCGTTTTTTAGATCATTTTAGTAAGGAAGAGATTTGCCTGGTCTCTCAGGACGATTACTACATTCCCGTAGCACATAACATGACCCCGGAGGAGAATAAGTTGTACAACTTTGATCTGCCCCGTACCATTGATGCGGAACATTTTGAGCGCGATGTGTTGGATTTGATAGCCGGGAAAACCATTTTAAAAAAGGAATATACGTTCAATAATCCTAACACCATTCCTAAGATGTTAGAGATAAAGCCCGCTCCAATATTAATTGTTGAGGGACTTTTTATTATGCATTTTAAAGGCATAGCCGATCTGATCGATATGAAAATATTTATTGAAGCAGATGGTGCTACCGCTTTAGAACGCCGCCTTAAACGCGATCTGCTTGAACGCGGCTACTCTAACGAGGATGTGATGTATAAATGGATACACCATGTTGTGCCGGCTTATAACGAGTATTTATTGCCTTATAAAGATGGATGCCACAAGGTTATAATTAATAACACTAACACCACAGCTAATATTGTTAAAATAACAGAGGAAATATCGGCGGAACTAAGAACAACCGTTTTCGGGAACTAAGCGTTAAATACCTTCTTTAATACTTCTAAAAGGTTTTTCAGGCTCATCAATGCTGAACATGGTAAGGATGCTGTCCTTCAAAGTCATATAATCGCCACGCGGGCTTACCACCAGTTTTTGTATGCCATTATGGGTAATTGCCATTGGTTGTATTTTAGAAGTTACCTTGCCATCGCCGTCCAATTCAATAACGTAGTATTGTTCGTCTTTTCTATCGTCATAAATAATGCTGATAGTGCCAGCGGCATCATCAATAAATTTTCCTAAAACCAATTTACCCACCATTTCCTCCGGGCTAAGCGATAGTAAGTGCTGTGCAGCTTCGGGTGTAAAACCTATAAATTCAAAATTCATCACCCTGTTATCATAGTCGCGAATGGTATCTTTTTTGGCTACAACACCGGCTTTAGGGTAACCCGCAATTGCATAAACAATAACACCGCCTGTATTTTTGTAACTGTTGCCCGGTAGTAAAAAATTGAGTTCGAGCGCAGCGTATTGGGCGCTATCGTTACGAATATTACCTGCTATATCCAGCATTTGCTGCTTGCTAATGCGGCCTTTAAGCTGAACATCCATTTTTGCGCCGTCCGGATTTTTGGCAACGTTTGTTATACTATAAGGTTCAGTAGGTTTATTTGAACTACAGGCAGACAAAACAACTAATAAAGCAAAAAGAACCTTTTTCATATACAAGTACTCATTATTTGGTGGCCACAAATATATCCCTAAAAAAATACCCGGGCAATAGGCATTCTTCTTGCAGGATGGCTCAGACAGGTTTTTCGGATGAGTTTTTTCTTCCCTGCTTTAATTTTTCTATCATTTTGGCTAACCTTTCCTCACGCGTTTTCTCTTGTTTGGCTGTTAGTATCCAAAGCACATATTCCTTTTTATTGCTGTAGGATAGGCTATTATAAAAGTTAAATGCGCCCGGGTGTTTTTCCAGCACAGCAGCCATAACCGGCGGTAGGGTTATCTTTTTATTATCTACATCAATATAAGCCAGGTATTCGTTCTGGCGAATGTTTTGGTTGCTGCCTTCTGATGATTTAACTTCCTCAAAGGGTTTAAACCGGAGTGCGGTCCACGTTTGGTCTATCGCTGCCGATGCTACGGGGCGAAGCCCGTATTTTTTGCATATATCCCAACTGCTCATCATCTCCAGATCGCTTTCTATACCCGAATTTTTCTTGGGATATATTATCCAAAAAATAGCTCCGGGTTTCAGCAGTTCTGCAATTACCTGGAGTGATTGTGTAAGCTCTGCATTATCTTTAACAAATAACAGCGCGTTATCAAATTCCCCATCCGCATGGTGTTTGATAACAACGTCTGCCGGAAATAACTCCAGCAGAGCGGGATAGTTTTCCGGAAAGCCAAACAGCAGCCAGGTACTGCCGGGTTTCATTTTTAGTTTTGCTGCCAGATTGCTCATACTTAAACAAAGGTTTTAAGAAGCAATAAGGAGGTTTTACTGCTTCAAATTCAATTTAGCAAAAAAATCCCAAAGCACTATACCTGCCGAAACTACCACGTTAAAAGAATGCTTGGTGCCGAACTGTGGTATTTCTATACAGTCATCTGCCATAGCCATTACTTCGCTGCTTACCCCATTCACCTCATTGCCAAATACCAGAGCGTACTTTTCATTTTCCGCAGGGCTAAATTCATTTAGCATGGTGCTATTCTCGGCTTGTTCTATAGCTATAATTTTGTATCCACCAGCTTTTAGCTCATCCATGGCTTCTGTTACCTCAGCATAATATGTCCAATCAACAGACTGTGTGGCTCCTAAAGCAGTTTTTTCTATCTCGCGATGAGGAGGCTGGGCAGAAATGCCGCATAAAACTATTTTCTCTACAGCAAAACCATCGCTGGTTCTAAATATGGAGCCTATATTATGCATACTGCGCACATTGTCTAACACAACTACAACCGGCAGTTTTTGTTGTGTTTTAAACTCGGCTACTGATGCGCGGTTTAGTTCGTCTAATTTTAATTTGCGCATCAATCAGACCTTATTATTTTCCTGCAAATTGACGGTTATACTGCCAACGCCACCACCTATACGCTGCTGGTAAACTGAAGGAGCGTAGCCTATCTTACTGGTATAATACGCCATTACCTCATTACTGAAGGTGTCAAAGCTATCTTTCTTAACCAATGCGATGGCGCAACCGCCAAATCCTGCACCAGTCATACGTGCGCCTGCTACATTGGGGTTAGTTAGCGCGTAATCAACAATAGTATCCAGTTCAACGCCGCTAACCTCGTAAAGATTACGCAATGAATCGTGTGATGCGTACATGAGTTGTCCAAACTCGGCCAGGTTGTTTTTTGATAACACGTTTATAGCTTGTTTCACACGTTCATTCTCTTCTACAACGTGCCGGGCCCGCTTAAGTATTGTCTGATCTGCTATAAGGTGCATATTTTGTGTAAAGGCAGCCAGGTCAATATCACAAAGGTCGTCAATGTCAAGTTGTTGGCGTAAAGCCGTTAAAGCGACTGAACATTCCTCCACTCTTTCATTATATTTCGATTCCACCAGTTTACGGGGCTTATTTGTATTTATTACCGCCAGGATATAATCGCCAAGATTGGCGTTAACCAGGTCATAATCTAAAGTATCGCAGTTTATAGCCATTGTTTTATCCTTCTCACCGAACGTTACTGCGAATTGGTCCATTATACCGCTGTTTAAACCTATAAAATTGTTCTCTACCGCTTTTGATAACTTAACAAGATCAAGTTTTGAGTAACCGGCGTTAAACAGTTCATTAAACGCATAAGCTGTTACCACTTCAATTGAAGCTGAAGAGGAAAGGCCTGAACTGATAGGCACATCACCGCAATAAAGCATATCAAGGCCCTGTAACTTATGGCCGTCCCTTATAAAGTAGTCAGCTACCCCTAAAGGGAAATTATACCAGCTATCACCATTTTTTGCATACCCTGGCTGCAGCGGTATCTCTGCAAATTCATCAAAATTAAGGCTTCTTAAACGCAGCACATTATTGTTGTTAGGTGCTGTTAACACTGTTGTGCCAAATTCAATAGCACAAGGCAATACCAGCCCTCCGTTATAGTCGGTATGTTCTCCGATCAGGTTTATCCTGCCCGGAGCAAAGAAAGCGTTTGTGGCTTCCTTTTGATAGATTTGAACAAATTTTTGAGAAAGATCGCTATTCATTTACCCTACTGGTTTTGAGCTGGCAAATATTGTAATTATTACACTATTAACCTTAATATTGCTTTAATAAAAACACCTTAGCGTTTTACTTTGTTCACAACAATAGTTTAAATAATAAACAACATGCAATACATAGTAACCGGATATGATTTTACAGACGATGGTGCAGTACAACGCAGACTAAATGTTAGGCCGCATCACCTTGATTTTGCCCGTGCCACCAAAGCCGCAGGTAATTTGATAGCTGCTGTGGCCATTTTAAATGAAGAAGGTAATGCCGTAGGCTCAATAATGGTACTTCAGTTTGAAACAGAAGAAGAACTGGAAGCATGGAAAAGCAATGAGCCTTATGTTACCCAGGGTGTATGGGAAACTGTTGACGTTAAACCAGGAAGGGTTGCGGAGCTATAGCAGCAGCGGTTTTAACTGCTGCTGCTACAGCTTAACATTACTCAACTTTATACCGGTAAATTGAACGGCCGATATTGCCATCGGCATCAAAGCCCTCAATAATGGCTTTATAACTGCCCTTTCCGTCTGCATTAAAAAAGTCAAAAGTAGCAGCACCGGTAGTAGGGTCAGTGTTTACCCGTGGATTCCAGTAGATTGTAGTGCGCAAGTCGCCGCCAACATAGGTATCTTTTGATACATCATAGCGAGGGCTATAGAACGTTCTGGCGGCACTAAACCCTTGGGGCTTTATCTTTACACCGCTGTTGGCAGGCATAAAATCATCTAATACAGCAGCTATCTGGTCCTTGCTCATTTTAGCGTTTTCAACCTTTTTTGAGTTTATAACAACCACGCCTGTGGTTCCGGTCATACGGTTAATGCTACTAACCCCGTCGTTCAAAAATACTTCTACAGATTCTACTGTCTTAGGATCAATGGTGCGTAAAGTGCTAAAATCAACCATAAAGTTATTTAAGTATATAGCAACAGGCCTGTTATCACCCTGCGTTTGGTTTCGGGTAAGGGTCAAAGTTTGGGTCTGCTGGTCAAAATTTAAACCTCCTTGTCCCTGTAAGCAATCAAACAAGGTGGCACAAGCGGCAAACATGGCACCATCAATAGTACGGCTTGCCATCATCGGTAATCCGGTAAGGGCAGAGTTATCGCTATGACTTGCCTTTTTTACTTTAGGCGCTACATTGGCACGAATGGTTACTTCGCTAAGTACACGAGAATTATCAGCCATTTTTTTGCTGTTTAGCAGGTAGGGGCGCATTGCGCTGTCTATATTTACAAAAGCAGCCGGAGCATTTACACTTGCAGTGATAGGCTGAAAAGAATCTTTGTTTAGAATGATCATGAAGTTGCTGCTGTTTACATTTCCTTTAGCACTCACAACGGCTTGAAGCGAATCGGGGAAATAAAGCTTTGAGAAGGCAAATTCGCCTACGGTGTTAGCTTGTGTATTAACAGACATGCGCCTGTCTTTTATTTCCAGGTTAACGTTTCCGCGATTTACGGGCAATCCCACTGATGTGCGCAATGTACCTGATATGGTTATGCCATCTTCCGGTTGAAATTTAACATTGGGCGGTAATTTATTAGCGGCTATGTTTTTATATACAATCCGGCTATAACCCTGTGTAAGCATCAAAGCATCCAGGTCAGCATTGGTTTTATCTGTGGGGGCATTGAAATAGTAGTTAGGTTTTTCAATATACCCTTTCAGGTCTGATGTTAACAGCAAATGGGTTAGAATAGTTGTTTCATCGCTTTCATCATAAGGTACCTTTGCTTCATCAATTACGGTAACTGAAAGGTCGGCTGCTACAGGTTTATCAGCATTTTTTGCAGACACGTTCATTACAACATTATCCCGGCTTGTATAAACAGGTTTTGCCGTATTCAGCGAAAGTAACAACTGATCGTCCTTTTTGTTAATAAATACAAGCCGTTCAGACAAAGCATCTCCGTTACTGCTTAACACGCTTATTTTGGCTACGCCTGAGGGTAGTTTATTGGTTATTGACAACGGAAAAGTAGTTGCGCCTAACGCGCCGGTTTGTGCAGCGTAAAAAACTGCCTGCCCGTTTTGGGCAATAATATAAAATCGCTTCCCTTTATTTTTTTGGAGATAAGCGTCATTGCATAATAAGTTCAACACTAAACGTTGGGGAGATACACTTACAATGCTTATCGTAATATCCTGGGCACTTACTTTCGGCAAGTCATAAGTGTTTTTGGATCCGTCAGCAAATGTTACGGCAGCCTTATAAGTTTTACCCGCAGCAGGGGTGAGGCTAAATGTACCCATGCCCAAATGTTGCGATGAAAAATTAACAACAGTGGCTCCCGTATTATCGGTAATTATACCTTTAATGTCTGCGCCCATTCCGTTAGGGGCTACGGCTTTAAATGCCACTTTACCGGCTACACCTTCAATAAGATCGCCACCCTCCGGAAAAAACTGAACGTCCATTGCAGCAGCCGTATTTTTCAGCGAAAACTGCGTGGTTATCTCTTTGGGGCTTGCGTCAATTTCCGTAAAGAGGTCACTCGTTGGCAGGTCAGCTAGTTTATTTGTAGTAAAACTGACAGTTATATTGCCGTTAGCATCAGTTGTTTCTTTACTTTTTGACAATACTTCATCGTTTTTGGTTTGAACGCGCCAGTTTACTTTTTTGCCGGCAATGGCGCTTCCATCAGGGTTGCGGTAATTAATACGCACCAAAACTTTAGCAGTATTGTTTTGGGTAGACGATGTTATTGAAATATTTGTAAGTATTTTTTTATTAATGGCATCGCCTATACTCAAAGTTTTATCAAAAAAGTAAGCTGCATCAAAATTGCGCATCCATTTAGTATACGCCCTTATCTGGTAGTTTCCCTGCCTGTATTGTGCTTTGGTTATAGCTATATTACCAAATGCCACGCCTTTAGTAACTGCTAACTTAAATTTTTGTACAATGGTGTCTTTGCCAATTACGTCTACATATACCACATTGCTTATTGCAGACGGTACACGCTGCTTTAAATCGCTATAGCTATCTGCAGTAACATAGGCTTTAAACCAGATGGTGTCGCCAACCGCGTAATATGGTTTGTCAAAATGCAGATATACTTTTTCTACAGGGTAGGAGTTATTGTATTCGGCTGTTTTTTGGGCAAGCGTTACTAACGGAATAGAATCTGTTTGTGAAAAAGCGGAAAAGCCGGTAACTAAAAACAGCGAAAGTAAAAAAGTAAATCTCTTTAGGTTCATCTTGCAATTTGACTAATAAAATTGGTTAAATATAGATATTTACACCCGCAGGCGTTAAAACATGCTATTTTAACATTTTTTTACAAATTATAGTATGCTGTGTAGCGTAACTTTTTCAGGAAGTTTAAATAAAAAAAACTCCTATAAAAAAACAAGGCAGAATCCTACATAGAATTCTGCCCTGATGCCTTGTGGCTTAATGGTATTTTTATTTACCAGCCGCTTCCTTTTTTTGCGGCACCGCTGCTGATATGACCTTCTGCTGTAGCTTTGCTCATAATTGCAGCCATTTTGTTTCCTGCACCATCAGTACCGGTTGCAATGTATCTGCCTGATTTTACATCAATAACAGGATTAACCATTGGTACGTTTTTGGTTTTTGTTTTCACTGAATAGGCGGTAATGCCGCCACTTGTAGGTGTTGCCATGATAAGTTTTTAATTGTTTAAAAAAGTTTAACTCTTGTCAGGTAATAATTGTTTGTACAAACATAATGTATTGTTATTAACATGTACAACGTGCTAAGTAAAACTTGTTCTCAAAATGTTAAAAAAGGGCTGTTTTTTACTCTTTTTTTGCGATTTGTGGAAAACTTCTTACTTAGGCGATATGAATTTTATAGTTTGAGGTTATTTTATGCTTGTATAAGAGATAGGTCCCGCTTGTTTTTAAAGCAAAAAACACCGGCAAAGTTATACGCTGCCGGTGTAAATAATTTGCTTTGTTCTTTTTCAACTACCACAGTGGTGCCCTTAGCCAGCACTTTCGTATGGCGCCGTTTATTTGTATTTACACAAATAAGACGTTTGTGCAGATGCTTTTACCTTAAATGAAGAGTTAGCAGGTACTTCAAACGATTGGCCGTTTGTAAAGCTTTTCCATTCCGTTTCACCAGGAAGCAAGGCTACCAGTTCTCCTTCAATTACCACCATTGTTTCATGGCTCGACGTGCCAAACTCGTAGGCTCCGCTTTCAATTACGCCAATAGTTGATTTGCCCTCGGCAGATGTATAGGCAAGTGATTTTACTGCCCCTTCAAAATATTCGTTTACGTTGATCATTGTGCTTTTGTTAAAGTGCCCGAATATGGGAATTTTAGTTAATAGTTCATAGCGGGTGGTTAATCAACTATTACCATTAGCAAAGTCACTTAACCCCGCCAAAAGCCGCGAAGTAGGAATTTTTATGTAATACCTCCACCTGCTTAAATCCAACTTTGGTTAAAAGCGCGGTTTGATAGTTTAAAGACCGGGGTGTATCTTCATATGCGACATAATCCAATACTTTTTGCCGGTATTCAGGTCCGCCTAAAGTTTCCAGGTAATCGCTGTAGTTTTTATAAAACAAACGGTTAATTGGTTCCGAATCATGCGTTATCAGGTCTGATATCCAAAAGCTGCCGCCGGGTTTAAGCATACGGTACATATTACTAAAAACGTTTTCCCAGTCCGCATCGTCTCGCAAATGATGGAGCGTTGCCGCGGCTAAAATTATGTCTAAGCTTTCATCAGGCAGTTGCAGATTGCGCATATCGTCCTGGATGATACTTACTTCGCCGGTTGTTTCTGCACCCACCCGCTCTTTTGCCCTTAAAAGCATTGGCATGCTCAAATCATTTAATGTGCAGTTAAGGTTATTTATTTTACTCAACATTTTTAAAGTGTAGTTGCCTGCACCGCAACCTATATCAAGCAGGTATTTGGCGTTAGGGTTGATATACCTGGCGGCTTCGGTACATAATTCCATGGTGAGTGGCGCGTCTATAGTAGTGAGCTGGCCGGTATCCAGATTAGAAAAGCGTTCAACATCATTATCAAAACGATGCTTTATTTCATCGTTCCCTGCTTTTTTTGAAAAATCTGTATTCATATTTCTGTAATTGATATTGCCAAATTTAAACGCTTTTATAATATTTGAAAAATATCAATTTTATCAAATATTGATATCTATAAAGTATCATAACAATGGAAATACGACACCTTATTTACTTTAAAACTGTCGCTCAGCATCTGCATTTCAGGAATGCTGCGGATGCGCTTTTCATTTCTCAACCACCACTAAGCAGGCAGATAAAAGAACTAGAGGAAGAGTTGGGCGCGCGCCTGTTTACAAGAAACAACAAACGCGTGGCGTTAACCGATGCCGGAAAATACTTTTTGGCCCAAGTACATACAATACTGGCAAGCCTTGAAGAAAGCAAGCACACTGTAAAACAAATACACGAAGCGGAAAGCGGGGATTTAAAAATAGGTTACATAAGTTCTTTATATCAACCGCACATGGCCGGAGTTTTAAAAGCTATGCGCATAAATTTCCCTCACGTTAAAACAAGTTTATACGAAAGACCCACCGTTAAACAAATAGAAGCGCTTGAGCAGGGTAAATTGGATGTGGGGATCCTCAGGGCACCTGTGCATTCAGATAAACTGAAAGTTCATAGTCTGTTTTTTGATCCGTTTATGGTAGTAATGCCTTCAGGAAATGGAAGATTTAAAAATTATGAAGAGCTGGCGGCTCAAATTAAAAACAAGCCCTTCATTTTTTTCAATAAGGAATACGCGCCGCATTATCATAGCTGCTTGTTAGAGATCTGCAATAGGTTAGGCTTCAGTCCTACTATCGTTCACGAGGCGAATAATGTGCATTCTATTCTACAGTTAGTAGAAGCAGGACTAGGTATTTCCATATTACCGTTATCAGTAAAAAACGAGAATGCCAGCCTTTCCTTTATACCGCTGGATAAGATCCCTGTTAAAACCGAAGTAGTTTTGGCTTACCGGCCAGGCCCGGGTAATACCGCGCTTAATTGGTTTGTAAAAAATTATCCAAAATAAAAATTGGCAAATAATTTGCGTTAAGGGATAAAACCCTATACTCCTAAAAGACGTAAATAAAGAACTAAACTTTGAAAAATATGCCGAATGCACCTATCCCAAAAAATGAATTTGAACGAATAATTGATCTTTCAGAATATGATCTGGACTATTCAGCGTTGGAAGACAATTTTAAAGATCTGGCAAAGCTTGCAGCTAATGTTGCCGGAACAAAAATATCCCTGGTAAATTTAATAGACTCTTTTACCCAATGGAGCATATCCAATCACGGCCTGCCGCTTGATCAGATGCCAAGGGAAGACTCTGTATGCCAGTACACCATAATGGATGAACATCCGTTTGAGGTTGCGGATCTGTCTGCTGATGATCGTTTTAAAGATAAAACTTACGTTACTGACGACCCGAACCTGAGGTACTATTACGGCCTTCCGTTAACCACATCTGAGGGCCATAACATTGGCGCTTTATGCGTGCTTGATAAGGAAGTAAAAAATATATCGCCTGAAAAAACAGAGCTGCTTAAAATAATTGCTAATGAGATAGTAAGCCGCTTAAAGGCACTTAAAGTAATTAATGACCTGAGAGGGCAGTTAAGATATGCTGATGAAACAAAAAAGAAGGTTGCCCATGATATACGGGGACCGCTTGGCGGCATTATAGGGTTGGCACAAATAATTAGCGAGCAGGGGAACAACAGCCAGATAGATGAGGTGCTTGAATTTATTAACCTGATACAAAAAAGCGGCAGGTCTATACTGGAGCTTGCTGATGAAATTTTAACAGCCGAAGAAACAAAAGCACCTGGTGCAGATGAATTTAACCTGGTACTGCTTAAGGATAAATTAGAAAAACTTTACCAGCCCCAGGCCCTCAATAAAAATATAAGGTTTACTGTATTTATATCGCCCGAAACGGCAACGGTACCATTCTCAAAAAACAAATTGCTACAAATAATTGGTAATTTGGTATCCAATGCAATGAAGTTTACGCCCGAAAGCGGGCAAGTACGTGTTTCGTTAACACTTAAAACAGAAAAGGACACACCGGTATTATTGCAGATAAATGTTAGCGACAGTGGGGTAGGTATGTCTGACCAGGCAATTGAAAAAATACTTGATGGAACAGCCTCTTCAACTGATGGGACGAGTGGTGAAAATGGTTACGGGTTCGGTTTGGCACTGGTTAAACATCTGATAAGTGGTTTAAACGGCACTATGCATATAATTTCAAAGCCCGGTGAGGGCGCGACATTTGAAGTAAGCTTACCGCAAATTGCCTCATAGCTAACGCCTCATTGTTTTTATAAACATAATAAGGAGTATAAATAGTACAGCAATTTCAACGATTTTCATTAGGTATTATAACGGTATCTTGCCAAATATAACAACAAAAAAACCCGCCATGAGCGGGTTTTTTGTTTGTGGTGTTACGCTTTAATTAGTTTTCGCCTATTAATTTAAACCCTACCGTTGTATTTGTGCTACCTGATATATACAGCGTGTAAATGCCGCCTACTGTAAGCGTTACAGGAATGGCAAGCAAAACACTTGAAGAGCCTCCTGTGTAAAGAGAATAGCCACTAGTAGGGTCAACATCCTGATAGGCTGATGCAGATCTGTAGGTTAGTCCTGAAACTATTTTTGCGCCGCCGGCTATTCCAAAATCTGCATTTGAGCCTACGCCACTACTTAAATTAATAAACCGGATACGCGCTTTACCTGATTGTGGAGGAGTAAGATCGTTTTCATAAACTGTAACGTTTTTATCGTCGCTAAGAAAAGCGTTATAATACTTGCCCGGTGTTAAGCTGGTTGTACCAGAGCCATACACATCCGTAGTGTTGGCTGTTCTGAATGAAATTGTGGGGCTGCCCGCTACACTAAAATAACCAGCGGTTTGGGTATAGGCCAATGCCGAAGCTGTAACTCTTTGATTATCAAAATAAACATCTTGGGCGGCCGATGCTGATGCCGCGTTGGTAACAGCTAGGCCCGCCACAGCCATAGGCTTATTTTCTTCAGTTTTACTACATGATGAGAAAATAGTAGCCAGCGACGCAAAGGCTAGTAATATTGATAAGGTACGGTTTGTTTTAGTTTTAAAAGTGCTTGTCATAATCTGTCTTATTTGTTAACAATATTAGTAAATAAACAATTGTTATGATAATTGGTTTGATGGTATTTATAACGCAGGTACGTAAGAAAAAATGCTTTAGCTGGTTGTCTATAGAAAGATATTTACTTGTGAAAGGCATTATTTTCTATACAGGCTAATTTCATTCTGTTGTGTTACAGCGAGTTTGGTTTGTTTTAACATTTTGTTAACCGTAAAGCAAAGCTTTTTCTATATTTGCGGCGGGTAAGTCTTTTACGGCCAGCTCCTCTTGAACTCCCCCAGGGTGGGAACGCAGCAAGGGTAGAGAGTTGAGCGGCGCGATAAAAGTAGCTTACCCATTTTTTGTGCCCCAAATTTTCTGATGATCTATAAAATGTAAATTTTAACGTTTTGTAAACCCCGATCTTTAATCTTCAATAACTAATCTTAGCAAAATCTTATCTTAGCACAATGCTTGATGTACTTATTATTGGAGGCGGGCCCATCGGAATTGCCTGCGGGCTTAAAGCCCAAAAGGCGGGATTAAGTTTTCTGATTATTGAAAAGGGCTGCCTTACCAACTCCATTTACAATTACCCTGTTACTACAACATTCTTCTCAACTTCAGAGCGCTTGGAGATAGAGAATATTCCTTTTACTACGCTCCACGCCAAGCCTAACCGTGCCGAAGCGTTAGAATATTATAGAAGAATAACACTTGCAAACGCCTTGCCCGTAAAATTATTTGAAGAAGTAACTGAAGTTAAGCAAATGCAAACAGGTTACTCTGTAACCACAACCAAAGATAAGTACGATGTAAAAAACGTAATTATAGCTACCGGTTTTTATGATGTATGCGTTAATCTTGACATACCCGGCGAGGAACTGCCAAAGGTGAAACATTATTTTACCGACCCGCATTATTACGCTATGCAAAAGGTTGTTGTTGTGGGTGCCAGCAACTCGGCTATTGATGTTGCGTTGGAGACTTTTAGAAAAGGAGCAGAGGTGACATTGGTTGTGCGCGGCCCCGAAATAGGTCCGCGGGTTAAATATTGGGTTAGACCAGATGTTATTAACCGCATTGAAGAAGGAACCATAAAAGCGTATTTTAACTCGGCCCTAAAAGCAGTTCGGGCTGATGAGGTTGATATTGAAACCCCGGAGGGACCGGTTACCATCCAAAACGATTTTGTTTTGGCCATGACCGGCTATCAGCCTAACTTTTCTCAATTGAAAAAGTGGGGTTTAAAAATGGATAATGATCTGCTTATTCCTACTTATAACCCTGAAACAATGGAAACACATTTGCCGGGTTTATACCTGGCCGGTGTAGTTTGCGGTGGCCTGAATACGCATCTTTGGTTTATTGAAAACTCTCGTTTTCATGCCGAAATGATAGTGAATGATATTGTAGCTAAAAAGTGAGTGGTTTATCGGGCTGGTTTTGTAACTGGTTGCGGTTTTCAAACTATATAAACTCCTTAAAACACAAAGTTTTATTAAGCAATTGTAAACTTAACTTAATCAACTGCTCACATAATCAACTAAATCACCTTTTTACTTGTATAAATAAAAAATAATGCAAACTTTTGCATCAAATTTTAAATAAAGCAAACAACTATAATAATGAACCTTCAAAGCTTAAATAAGCCCGCTACCAGAGCAATAAAAGCTCCGTTTGCCGCTGCTTTGGTTGCCACTGTTTTATTTACCCCGTCTCGACGAAGGCTCTATATCCCCAGAGTTTAATTGCAGGTTGTTATTGCCTGACAAAAAAACCGGAGTTTAAATTAAACTTCTCTGTTAAAAAACACTTTAATAACAAAGGCCTCACCGCCAAATGTTAACAGTTATTTTTTTCTATCCATAATGACCATACAAGATTTTGATATACAGGTTGCATCGGCACAGCACGTTGACTACGCTCAACAGATCTGCGACGAGATGGCCGAATCGGCTAAGGCGCGCGGCACAGGCATTGCACAACGCTCGCCGGAATATGTTGCCAATAAAATGCTGGAGGGTAAAGCGGTTATTGCTTTACATAAAGACGGCACCTGGGCAGGCTTTTGCTACATAGAAACCTGGAGCCATGGCGATTTTGTGGCCAATTCAGGATTGATCGTCTCTCCGGAATTTAGAAAAGTAGGATTAGCTAAAGCCATCAAACATAAAATATTCGAACTTTCGCGCACCAAATATCCCGAAGCTAAATTGTTTGGCTTAACTACCGGATTGGCTGTAATGAAGATAAACTCTGAGTTGGGTTACGAGCCTGTAACTTACTCTGAACTTACACAAGATGAAGAGTTTTGGAAAGGCTGCAGAAGTTGCGTTAATTACGATATATTAACAAGTAAGGAACGTAAAAACTGTATGTGCACCGCTATGCTTTTAGATCCGGCTGAAAAGAAAAAAGAATCAGAGGATAAACTAAATAAAATAACGCACAAAGCCAATTTATTTAAGCGCATAGAAAGTGCCATCAAGAGTTTCGGACAAAGCCTGGACGAAAGCCTTAAATGAGGTTAAAGGTAAAAGACCAAAGGAGAAAGCTTAAAATAGTAAAATGAGAGGCTTGTTAAAAGCACTAAGAAAATAAAAAACACGGATAGGTAAAGCTTTCTGCTTTAGTCTTTCCGCTTTCAGCAAAAAAAATGAAGAAAAAAGTAGTATTAGCTTATAGCGGAGGTTTGGATACCTCGTTTTGTTGTATTTATTTAACCCGCGATTTGGGTTATGAAGTGCATTCAGTAATTGTAAACACTGGTGGTTTCAGCGAGGAAGAACTTAAAATAGTTGAAAAACGAGCTTACGAAATGGGCGTTACCTCTCACCATGTTGTTGATGAGACCGAGAACTTTTACAATACCTGTGTGCGCTACTTAATTTACGGTAACGTATTAAAAAATAATACTTATCCGCTTTCTGTAAGTGCCGAGCGTGTTAGCCAGGCAACAGCCATAGCTAATTACGCTAAAAAGATAGGTGCAGAGTTTGTGGCCCACGGTAGTACCGGCGCTGGTAATGACCAGGTTAGGTTTGATATGATCTTCAATATCCTCATCCCTAATGTTGGCATCATTACCCCGATACGTGATTTAAAACTGAGTCGCGAAGCTGAGATTGAATACCTGAAGAAACATGGTGTTGAAATGAACTTCGAAAAAGCGAAGTATTCTATCAATAAAGGTATCTGGGGCACATCAGTAGGCGGTAAAGAAACGCTTACTTCTAACCTGGGCATGCCTGATGACGCATGGCCAACACAGGTTACGGAATCAGAGACTAAAAACGTTGAGCTGGAGTTTGAGCAAGGCGAATTGGTAGGATTGAACGGCGTTAAATACGATCATCCAACTAAAGTTATACAAGAATTGCAAGCCATTGCAGGCCCTTATGGTTTAGGCAGGGATATTCACGTAGGCGATACTATTATTGGTATTAAGGGTCGTGTTGGTTTTGAGGCTGCGGCGCCGATGATAATTATTAAAGCGCACCACACTTTAGAAAAACATACGCTAACCAAGTGGCAATTAACATGGAAAGATCAGCTTTCTATGTTCTACGGCAACTGGCTGCACGAGGGACAGTTTCATGACCCTATTATGCGTAACATGGAGGCTTTTTTAACCGATACGCAGAAACAGGTTACAGGTAAAGTGTTTGTACAGTTGCAGCCATACCGTTTCCAGATAGTGGGTATTGAATCTGATCATGATCTGATGTCGAACAAGTTTGGTACTTACGGCGAAATGAACAATTCATGGAGCGGCGAGGATGTAAAAGGTTTCTCAAAGATATTTGGAAATCAAGTAATGATCTATCATAAGGTAAACGGCGGGGAATAATGAACATGGTATTTTCAAAGGGCGAATGTTTGCAGCATTATACCTGGGGCGATGATTGCCACGGGTGGACCTTTGTTGATACCGAAGCATTATCAGTTAAGCAGGAGCTTATGCCGCCAGATACGGCTGAGCAATTGCATTACCATGAAGTAGCCAGGCAGGTGTTTTTTATTTTGAAGGGCCGGGCTAAGTTTACAATTGACGGTGAAGAAAGTGAATTGCGGGAACAGCAGGGGATAGAAATTTTACCCGGACAGCAGCATTTGATAGCGAATACCCAGCAGACAGATCTGGAATTTATTTTATACAGTTATCCATCAACAAAAAATGACAGGGTTAACTGTTAAGCGGATAACTGGAAGCGAGGCCGAACTGGTATTTGAACTGTTTGATAAATACAGGATATTTTACAAACAGGCATCAGATATTAACTTAGCTGAAAGCTTTATAAAAGAGCGGCTAAATAATAATGAATCAGTTATTTATGTTGCTTTTATTGGTAGCAAACCGGTAGGTTTTACGCAGCTATATCCTAAGTATTCGTCAATGCGGGCGGTGAAGAATTGGATACTGAATGATCTGTATGTGGACGAAGTACACAGAAAGCGGGGAATAGCCGGGAGATTGATACAGGCAGCTATGGATTTCGCTAAAGACAACAATGCAAGGTTTGTTCAATTAGAAACACAAACAGATAACTATACGGCTCAGAAATTATATGAGTCGGTTGGATTTATACAACAGCAACTGGATACAGAATTTATAGTGTACCGTAAAACTGTTGACTAATGAATAAAGAGATGACAAAAGTTAGAGCAGGAATTATTGGAGGAGCAGGTTATACCGGCGGCGAAATGCTGCGGATATTGATCAATCACCCCGATGTGGATATTGCCTTTGTGCATAGCAACAGCAACGCGGGTAATCACGTTTACGTGGTGCATACTGATTTGTTTGGCGATACTGAACTACGCTTTACCGGCGAACTCTCAACCGATATCGACGTGCTGTTTTTGTGCCTTGGCCATGGCGATGCGCGTAAGTTTTTAGAAGCAAATGATATTCCGGATAGTGTAAAGATCATTGATCTTAGTCAGGATTTCAGGCTGTCTGCCACATCAACCATCGGCAATAAAAAATTTGTTTACGGTCTGCCGGAGTTGAACAGGGAAGCTATTAAATCCGCAGAGAATATAGCTAATCCGGGTTGTTTTGCTACCACTTTGCAATTAGGTTTATTACCATTGGCGGCAAAAGGTTTATTGAACAGCGAGGTTCACATTTCGGCAACTACAGGCTCAACAGGAGCAGGGCAGAGCTTGGCGACAACCTCGCATTTTACGTGGCGGAATGACAATCTTTCGGTTTATAAAGCATTTGGTCATCAGCATTTAAATGAAATAGGCCAATCGCTTAACCAGCTGCAGCCTGATTTTGGGCAGACCTTGAACTTTATTCCTTATCGTGGCGATTTTACCAGGGGTATTTTTGCTGCCATTCATTTAGATAGTGAATCAGAGGAAGATGAAGCGCTAAAGCTTTACCACGATTTTTATGCTGAGCATCCGTTTACCCATGTAACCAGCAGAAATATCGACCTGAAACAAGTTGTAAATACCAACAAGGTGTTTTTGCAAGTAAAAAAACACGGTAATAAACTATTTATTATAAGCATTTTAGACAATTTACTTAAAGGCGCGTCGGGCCAGGCGGTTCAAAACATGAATCTGCTGTTTGGTCTGGATGAACGCGCCGGATTACGACTAAAAGCAGCAGCTTTTTGAGTAAACGGTTAAGTAAATTAAATAATAACAAGGCGTCATTGCGAGCAGCGAAGCAATCTCTAAACGATAGTTCGTGCGGACATCAATTTTCAATGACGACAAATTCTAATAAAATGAAATTATTCGACGTATATCCAATTAATCCTATCAACATTGTAAAAGGTGTTGGCAGTTTAGTATATGATGATAAAGGACAAGAATACCTTGATCTTTATGGCGGCCATGCCGTTATTTCAATAGGGCACACCCATCCGCATTACGTAAAACGACTGGAAGATCAATTACATAAAATTGGTTTTTATTCTAACTCGATTGAAATTCCTATTCAGAAGCAGCTGGCTGAAAAATTAGGTCAGGTTTCAGGCAGGGAAGATTATCAGTTGTTTTTGTGCAACTCAGGTGCCGAAGCCAATGAGAACGCCATGAAACTGGCTTCGTTCTATAACGGCAAAAAGAAAGTTATCGCTTTTACAGGTGCATTTCACGGTAGAACGTCTTTAGCCGTTGCGGTTACAGATAACCCAAAGATAGTACCCCCCGTAAATGAGAGCGATAATGTAGTTCGTGTATCATGGAAAGACGAAGCCGCTTTAGAGCAGGCTTTTGCTGATAATGAGATCTCGTCTGTTATTGTTGAGGGCATACAAGGTGTAGGTGGGATCCAGGTTGCCCCCGAAAGCTTTTTGCAAAAGATCCGTTCGCTTTGCGATGAACACAATGCTGTGTTTATTGCAGATGCTATTCAATGTGGCTACGGTCGTTCGGGCAAATTTTACTCACATGATTATGCGGGTATTGACGCTGATATTTATACCATGGCCAAGGGCATTGGCAACGGTTTCCCGATAGGGGCCATCAGCATATCGCCAAAAATACAACCGGCTTATGGTATGTTGGGTACCACTTTCGGCGGTAACCATTTGGCTTGCGCGGCTGCATTGGCTGTGTTGGAGGTGATGGAAGAAGATAGCCTGATACAAAACGCTGCCGAAGTAGGCGGGTATCTGATAGACGAGTTGAAGAAATTTAAACAGGTAACTGAAGTTCGCGGCAGAGGCTTAATGATAGGCATTGAACTGCCCGCCGAATTTGCTCAGGCCAAAAAAGATCTGCTGTTTAAGCACCACATATTTACCGGCGAAGCCAAACCAAATGTGATAAGGCTGCTACCGGCATTAAATTTAACCAAAGCACACGCTGAACAGTTTTTAGAGGCGTTTGATAAAGTATTGAATAACAAATAAACTGTCATCTCGAACGCAGTGAGAGATCTATGCACGGGTAGTCAGCGGGCTTGCTTATGTATAGATTTCTCGCTGTCGCTCGAAATGACAGAACTGATTAAGGCTTATGAAACTTTTTACATCCGTACACGACGTAACCGATATTAACGCCCTTGTGGCTGATGCATTGGCGCTAAAGAAAGATCCTTTTGCGCACCAGCATCTGGGTAAGAACAAAACCATCGGACTGGTTTTTTTAAACCCCAGCCTGCGTACCCGTATGAGCACACAAAAGGCAGCTACCAATTTGGGTATGAACGCCATGGTGCTGAATATAGATAAAGAGGGATGGGCCTTGGAGCTGCGCGACGGCGCGATAATGAACGGCACCACAGTAGAGCACATCCGTGAAGCTGCGGCTGTGCTGGGGCAGTATGTGGATATTATCGGCGTGCGATCGTTTCCGGGTTTGAAGGATAGGGAAGAGGATTACACCGAAACCGTATTTAATAAGTTTGTTGAGTTTTGCGGTGTGCCTGTTGTGAGCTTAGAATCGGCCACGCGCCACCCGCTACAAAGCCTGGCCGATCTGGTTACCATTACCGAGCTAAAAACCCGTACGCGCCCTAAAGTGGTATTAACCTGGGCACCTCATATAAAGGCACTTCCGCAGGCTGTACCTAATTCTTTTGCCGAATGGATGTGTAAAGCTGATGTGGATTTTACCATAGCGCACCCGGCGGGTTACGAGTTAAATACCGATTTTACCAATGGCGCAACCATCACGCACGATCAGGATGCTGCTTTGGCAGATGCAGATTTCATCTACGTAAAAAACTGGTCGGCTTATGAGCCTTATGGACAGGTTTTGCCGGGTAATGAAGATTGGATGTTGACTAATGAAAAGCTAAAAAGCACTAATAATGCTAAGGTAATGCATTGCCTTCCTGTACGCCGTAATCTTGAGCTATCTGACGAGATATTGGACGGACCTAACTCAGTGGTTGTACACGAAGCGGGTAACCGTGAGTGGGCAGCGCAGGCGGTGTTGAAGAAGATGCTGGAAAGTTTGTAGTATTTCTTGCGCCCGCTGCCATGCTGAACTTGTTTCAGCATCCCACACGCTAAGTTATCCGCTTAACAGATTGACGGGGTGCCGAAACAAGTTGGGCATAACTTATGGTTTGGTATTGCCACTATCAATCTTATTTCTTGACTCTTATTTCTTGCTTCTTAAAAAATGTACATTCCCAAAATTAACTTAATGACAGAGCCGCAGGAAGCAATCAGCTTTATGCAGCGGTACAATTTTGCTACCATAGTTACGGTGAAAGATGGTGTGCCTAATGCCACGCACCTGCCCTTTGTTATTGAGCAGCGGGGTGAAAAGATAGTTTTGATCTCGCATTTTGCCAAGGCAAACCCTCAGGCTGATGAACTATTAGGCTGTAAACCCCTGGTTATTTTTGCCGAGCCGCACGCCTATATTTCTACCCGGCATTATGAGCATGATGTTAACGTACCCACCTGGAACTATATAGCCGTACATGCCTACGGCCATGCTGTTTTATTGGAGAGCGAGGAAGAAAAAATAGCTGTGTTAGAACGCAGCATTAACGCTTTTGAAGCGGAGTACATGCAGCAATGGAACGCTTTGCCGCACGACTATAAATACGGATTGATGAAGGGAATAACAGCTTTTGAAATTGTTGTTGATGACCTGCAAGCCAAGAAGAAATTAAGCCAAAACCGAAGCGACAAGGAACGCCGCAGTATTATTGAAGAATTAGGAAAAAGTAACGATACTACCGCAAAAGACATTGCAGATAGGATGCAGTCCTAATTATTCTTCTTTTTCTACCGATGCATTGATCACCCTGTTCAAGGTCAATCCCTGTACAATTACGGAGAATATTACGATAAAATAAGCGCCGGCCAGTATGGTGTTTTTGTAAGGGCCGTGGGGCAAAGTTAATGCCAGCGCTATAGATATACCGCCTCTAAGGCCGGCCCAGGTTAAAATATTGATGTTTTTATAGCTGACGTCCAACGTGCGTTTTAAAAACGTTAACGGCAGCATTATGCTTAGCCACCGCGAAGCTAATATTACAATTATGCCCACGCCCCCGGCTAGCCAGTACTTATCTAAAAACGGCAGATTGAGCATCTGCAGGCCAATCATCACAAATAAAATGGTATTCAGCATTTCGTCTATCAGCTCCCAGAATTTTTCGAGAGATTGATGAGAACGGTCTGTACTATCAATGTTTATGGATCGCGTCCCTGCAAACAAACCTGCTGACACCGCTGCCAGCGGGATGGAAAACTCCAGATACGATGCGCTTACAGATATACTCATCACCAACGCTAAAGACACCAATACGATGGTTTGGAAATCGTCAATTGATTTCATCAGCCTGAATGCGATAAAGCCCATAGCCAAACCAAGAAAGATACCACCGAAAACTGATTTAATAAAATGGAAGGCAGCCTCGCCCAGATCGATCTCGTCGGCACCTGTGCGGGTTACCTGTAGTAAGGTTACAAATAATACCAAACCTATACCATCATTAAATAAAGACTCCCCGGTAATAATGGTCTCCAACTTTGCCGGTAATTTTGAGTTTCTCACTATGGCGCTTACCGCAACCGGATCAGTAGGAGATATGAGCGCGCCAAACAGGAAGCAATAAATGAGTGGAATATCAAAATGAAACAAACGTGTTATACCAAAGAATAATAACCCGAAAATTGCGCAGGAAAATATAACGCCTATAGTGCTTAAAAGGAATACCGGCCGCATCTCGCGTTTCAGGCGTTTGGCGTTAAGGGTGAATGATCCTGAAAACAGCAGGAAAGCCAGCATAATATATAATACCGTTTCAGAGAAATCAATATCGCGCGCCAGGTTAGTAAGCGATCTTGCCGTATCCGGATAAAATTTATTGAATACTATGGTGAGAATAGAGCCTATAATAGCAATACTGACCACGCCGATAGTGCCGGGTAATTTTATAAACCTGGCGTTGATATACGAATAGAAGGCGCTTACAATAACCAGAAAGGTAATTAATAAAAATATCTCCATAGATGAGCCTAATAATTAGTATTCATGGTCAACAGTACGCGTTTGGGTATTAAAGGGACGTAGTATTAGACGATTATCGCTGTTTTTGGTCATGTAATTAATCACCCATTCCATAAATACTGAAGCTTTGTTAGAGAATCCTGCCAGTGACATGATATGCACAAAGCCCCACAATATCCATGCAATAAAACCGGTAAGATGCAAGTTACCAATATCGGCCAATGCTTTGTTACGCCCAACCGTGGCTAAAGTGCCTTTATCATTGTATTTGAAAGCTTCGGTAGGCTCGCCTTTAATCAGGTGCTGCAGGTTTTTAGCCAGCCATATTCCCTGTTGTATAGCCACAGGTGCCACGCCCGGGTGGCCGTTCGGCAACTCATCCGTAACAACGGCGGATACATCGCCTATGGCAAAAATATTCTGATAGCCCACCACACGGTTTATCTCGTCGGTTTGTATGCGCGTGCCACGCGCTATTGTGGCTCCAGATAAACCCTCGGGTACTTCGCCTTTTACACCGGCCGCCCAAAAAACGTTATGGGTTTTTATAACCTGTCCGTTGTTAATGGTCAATTCTAAGCCATCATAACTTTGTACCCGCACACCGTTATATACCGTTACCTTATCGTTAATTAAATACTCCTTAGCTTTGGTTGATGCTTTTTCAGACATGGCAGCCAGCAATCGCTCTTTACTCTCAATAAGATAAACGCTCATGTGCTGCTCTTTTAAATACCTGTAATCTTTACTCAATATCAAACGCCGCATCTCTGCCAAAGCTCCTGATAGTTCTACGCCTGTAGGCCCGCCGCCAACAACCACAAAGGTCATTAGCGCTTCCCGATCAACAGGGTCAGTGCTAATTAAAGCTTTCTCTAAATTTTGTAATACCAATACGCGAATGTTCAATGCCTCGGGCACGTTTTTCATTGGCATGGCAAAACGCGCTATCTGGTCGTTACCCAAAAAATTAGTGTTTGATCCGGTAGCTATCACCAGGTAATCATAATGTATATCGCCTATGCTGGTAGTAACGGTATTGCTTTCGGGGTTTATCTGTTTAACGTTAGCCAGGTTAAAGTTAAAATTGTTTTGATAGGTAAAGATCCTGCGGATGGGGAAGGCGATAGAATCAGCAGGTAACGCCCCAACCGCAACCTGGTATAAAAGGGGCTGAAAAGTATGATAGTTGTGTTTATCCAGCATCAGTATCTCAACCGGGGCGTCTTTTAATTTTTTAGCTAACTGTATACCGGCAAAGCCTGCTCCAATAATAACTACACGTGGTTTTTGGTTGTTGTGCTGATCAATGTATGTCATTTGCAATAAACTTACCTATTTGCCTGTAATAAAGGCTGCTTGTATTTAAATAAAAATGCGCAATGGTTATATTGCGAACAAATTGAAGAACATGAAAAACCTGATACTGTTTTTATTGGCAATTATATTGAGCGGCGCGGTACATGCGCAGGTTAAAACTGTAGACAGCCAGACCGATGGTAAATACGTTAACGTTAACGGTGCTAAGTTATGGGTGGTTACAGTAGGCCAGGGCGACCCGGTGATCTTTATTTCGGGCGGCCCGGGTGGGGCGCATCCGGGTTTAAGGAGTTTTGATCCGTTGGCCGAAAAACGCCATCAGCTGATATACTTTGACGGCTTTGGCAGAGGTAAATCTGATACCGCCAAAAACGTAACGGAATACACCATTGCCCGTGATGTGGAGGATATTGAAGGCCTGCGTAAGGCTTTAAACTTAAATAAAATATCAGTGCTGGGGCATTCATACGGTGGGGTAGTGGCGCAGGGGTATGCTATAAAGTATCCACAGAATGTTAGTCATTTAATTTTGGCTGATACCTTTCACAGCTTTATTATGTGGCAGGAGAACGACGATAATTCCAACCACGAGATAAGAGTAGGCTACCCCGAAGTATGGGATGAATTGATGAAGATAAGGGAGAAGGGTGCCGTATCAAGTGATAAGCAGCACCAGGATATTTATGGTAGGGTGCCTTACGGATTTATGTACGCTTATAATCCTGATAAATTTGCTGCCCGCGGAGGCAAGCCTTATCCTAACTCGTTCAACAGTAAATTGTATTACCAGATGGTGGGTAAAGATGGTGACTTTATCGTTGGTAATGATATTGGTACGTTTGATTTTCGCAAGCAATTAAAAGACCTGAAAATGCCGATACTGATTGTAACCGGCAGGTATGATCGTGTTGCCGTACCATGGATGGCTGTTAAGTATAAAGAGTACGCTCCGCAGGCGCAATTTGTAATGTTTGAAAAATCAGGACATAACCCGCAGGTGGAGGAGCCCGAGAAGGAGTTTCAGATCATTAACGATTTTTTAGCGAAGTAGTAATTTGTAGTATAAAAGAAAAGGCCTGCATAACATGCAGGCCTTTTCTGTATAATATTTATTCGTGAACTATCTTTTGTCCAGCTCAACATAATCCAGGTTTACAGCACCGGTATAGATCTGGCGCGGGCGACCGATAGGTTCTTTATTCTCTTTCATCTCTTTCCATTGCGCAATCCATCCCGGTAGGCGGCCTAACGCGAACAATACAGTAAACATATCTGTTGGGAAACCTAAGGCACGATAAATAATACCTGAGTAAAAGTCTACGTTTGGATATAATTTACGCTCAACAAAGTAAGGGTCTTTCAATGCTACTTCTTCTAAACGTTTAGCAATCTCCAACACCTCGTCATTAATACCTAACTTTTCTAATATGTCGTCGCAGGCTTTTTTAATGATCTTGGCGCGTGGGTCAAAGTTTTTGTAAACACGGTGACCAAAACCCATTAAACGGAACGGGTCATTTTTATCTTTTGCTTTGGCAATCCATTTATCGGTGTCGCCGCCGTCTTCTTTAATCTGTTCCAGCATTTCAATAACGGCCTGGTTAGCGCCGCCGTGCAATGGGCCCCACAACGCAGATATACCTGCTGATACTGAAGCGTAGATATTTGATTCAGAAGAACCTACTATACGCACCGTAGAGGTAGAGCAGTTTTGCTCGTGGTCTGCATGCAGAATAAGCAGGGTGTTCATCGCACTTACTACTACCGGATGTATCTCCACTTCCTCAGTACGCTGACCAAAGGTCATGTTGAGGAAATTGGTAACATAATCATATTTGTTTTGCGGGTAAATTACCGGGTGACCCAATGTTTTTTTGTAGATCCATGATACCAAAGTGGCCATTTTAGCCAGCATTTTAATAATGCTCTGATTTTGCTCTGCCGGTGTTTGGTTAGGTTTAAGCGACTCAGGATAGAAAGCCGACAATGCCCCCACCAACGACGACAACTGCCCCATAGGATGAGATTTTGACGGAAAGCCATCAAAAAACTTCTTCATGTCCTCATGCAATAGGGTATGGTGGGTCAATTCATTTTGAAAGGCCTTTAATTGATCAACAGTTGGCAGGTTGCCATATATTAATAAATAAGCAACTTCAATAAATGATGCTTTCTCGGCCAACTGCTCAATTGGATAACCTCTGTATTTAAGTATACCAAGCTCTCCATCTAAAAAGGTAATAGCACTTTTGGTTGCACCGGTATTTTTGTAACCTATATCAAGGGTTACGTATCCGCTAAGATCTCTTAATTTAGAAATATCGATCGCCTTCTCACCTTCCGAACCCTCTATAATCGGGAGGTCATATGTTTTATCACCAAGTTGTAATTGTGCTTTGCCAGACATAGAAAAGAATGTTTAATAAGCAGCAAATATATAAAATGAAAGCGTAAAAAAGACACTGACGCTTCTGTCAATTGTAAAAAAGCTGTCCCGAAAACGTTATTTTTTGTACTTGATTACCACCATGATATGTGATGGTTAATTTGATATTAATTACTACATTAATTGCATAATTTAGCGCAAACGTTATCGCCTTTTAAATGAGTTTTAGCCTCTACCTTTTATTTGCATTTCTGGGCACCGTAAGCCTTAGCGCAGTTGTTATAATACTGATGCGTTTATGGGTTAAAAAGGCGGATAAAAAACTGGCCAATCAGCTAAAAACCAGCGAAAATCTAAACGCCCTGCTTAACTCGCTTAACGATGTAATATTTGAGTTTAACGAAGATAAAGTTTGCGTAAACGTATGGTTCAATGAGCAGGTTGAGCGGGTTGTTGATCCGCGGGTTTGTTTAAACAAAAAGCTGGAAGAGATAATTGGCTATGAAAAAGCGCTTAAGTTTAATAACGCGCTTGATTATGTTATAGAACACAGACGACCCACTTCGCTGCAATATATCTCTGATCATGGCACCGGCGCGTGGTTAATGGCTAAGGCTACACCTGTATTTGATGAGTCTGGTAATTACCTAAAACGCATATCGGCATCAGTAACAGACATATCCGAGCAAAAAAAATATGAGGACGCGTTAAAAGAGAAAGAACTGCTTTTACTGGAAGCACAGCACGTAGCTAAAATAGGCAACTGGCTTTATGATAGTAAGGGCGAAATTGTTTATTTATCAGACAGTTTTTTAAATATTCTTGGCGTTGAAACGGCCCCGGGCGGCTTGCAAACATTTGAGTTTTATATGAGCCTGGTTCATCCGGACGATCAGGAAGAATGCAGGAACTTTTTAATCACCATCGCCACATCAAATCTTAAGCAGTATGAGCACCGCTTAATAACCCCTGCCGGCGAACTTAAATACATCAAGATAGTTATTGGGGATAAATTACTTAATGATGAGGGGGTTTTACAAAGAATATTCGGTATTATACAGGATATAACCGATATAAAACTGTCTGAAAAAATTATTAAGCGCAGCCGCGCAGAATTAATAGAAGCACAGACCATAGCTAAAATAGGTAACTGGAGCTGGCGGCCGTCATCAAACAAATTAACTTACTCAGACGAGTTGCTGAATATTTTTGAAGTTGATCCAAATCAGCTTATTCAAATGGCACCGTTTAAGCTGTTATTGAAAAACACGCACGAGAATGACAGAACCATTATTCGCGAATTATGTAAAAAAGGAACAGTTGTTTCAGGGCATACCTGTGTTTTTAGAATTACCACGCCGCAAAAGAAGCTAAAGTACATAAGCGTTATTATAGGAAAAATATTACGTAATGAAAAAGGCGAGCTGCATAAAGTAATAGGAACCCTGCAGGATGTAACCGAACAAAAGCAGGCCGAACTTGACTACGAGCGTACAGAAAATAAATACAAACGCGTTTTAGAAAAGGTTAAGCTGGCAGCTATTACCATAGACCGCCTGGGCAATGTTATTTTTTGCAATCAATACCTGGCTAATTTATTGGGGTATGAGCAAAGCGAGATGCTGGAGATAAATTGGTTTGAACATTTTATTCCGGCTGATATACGGCAGCACGTAAGCGGCATGATTGCCGGTGATGCCTTACCTAATAAGTATACCAACGCAATAATATGCCGCGATGGCAGCGAGCGATTGATAACCTGGCAAAACACCATGACCCGGGACGAGAATGGCGATATTGACGAAATTACCGGCATTGGCGAGGATATTACTGAACAGCAACGGGCTACGCAGGAGCTTATATCAGCTAAGGAAATCGCTGAGCGTTCTTCCAGGTTCAAGTCTGAGTTTCTGTCTACCATGAGCCATGAGATACGCACGCCGATGAATGCTGTGATAGGCACCACCAATTTGTTGTTAAACGATAGCCCCAAGCCCGAGCAGTTGGAATACCTTAACATCCTTAAATTTTCTGGCGAGAACCTGCTGGCTATTATTAATGATATTTTAGATTATAATAAGATCGAGGCCGGAAAGCTTGAGCTTAACCAGATAAAATTTGACCTGCCCCAGCTGGCGCAAAAAACCAGGCAAGCTTTCAGCGCGCGGGCCGCCGAGAAAAATTTGCATCTGGACCTGCTGGTGGATGACGGTATCCCGCCAGTTTTGTTGGGCGACCAGGTGCGGTTGAGCCAGATACTAAATAACCTGATAAGTAATGCTATAAAGTTTACTGAAAAAGGAAAGATAACCTTACGCCTACAGGTGCTTAGAGCCAGTGAAAAAGAGATAACAGTGAAATTTATTGTTACGGATACAGGCATTGGAATATCCCCGGAAAACCAATCTTTAATATTTGATCCCTTTGTTCAGGACCCGGTGGTTAATCAGCCGGCCAACACCGGTACGGGCCTGGGGCTTGCCATAACCAAGCGATTAATTAATTTGCATAAAAGCGATATTTCTGTAATTAGCGAAGAGGGGAAAGGATCGCAGTTTGTTTTTGTAATTACGTTTGTTTTGCCAGAAGCCTCGCATCCGCAGCCGGAAAAAACGGTTGAAACTAATAATATTCTGAGTATGGATGGAATGGAGGTGCTTATTGTTGATGATAATAAAATGAACCTCCTTATCGCCTCAAAGTTTTTAAAAAGGTGGCAGGTGAATGTTGATGAAGCCATTAATGGCGAACAGGCGGTTCAAATTGTAGCAAAAAAACGCTATGACCTTATCATAATGGATTTACAAATGCCTGTAATGAACGGTTTTGAAGCTACCCAAAAAATAAGAGAGTTTAACACCGAGGTACCCATAATAGCGCTTACAGCCGATGCTATGCCCGAAACTTATGATAAAGCCATTGCCTGCGGTATGAATGATTATTTAACAAAACCATTCGTTCCTGATGCGTTTTTTAGTATGGTATCGTCGTTTTACAAGAAGATCTGATATTAATCGTCGCTTTTGTAAAGATCACCCGCTTTTTCTGCAGAAAGCTTTATACCCTTTATCATAGCCGAGCTGAAGCCGTTGTGTTCCATTTCGTTAAGGCCGGCAATGGTACAACCTTTAGGCGATGTTACCTTGTCTATTTCCTGTTCAGGGTGTGATGCTAATTGCAGCAGCAGGTTAGCGGCACCCTTAGCAGTTTGAGCCGCCATTTTTAGCGCGTCGTGGGCATGGAAGCCAATTTCTGTACCACCTTGTGAAGCCGCGCGTACCGAGCGTAAAAAGAATGCTATGCCGCAGGCGCATAAGGCCGTGGCCGATGTCATCAGTTCCTCATTTATCTGTATGCTTACGCCCACCGTATCAAATAATGATTTAACCAGGTTAACATTTTTAACGCTGCCGTTATCAGTAGCAATGCAGGTCATGGAGTCGCCAATGGCAATTGCGGTATTCGGCATCGCCCTAACTACCTGAACGTTCATTTCAAGATAAGAGCGGATATCCTCACAACTTACGCCGGATATAACAGATACCAATAGTTGTTTCTCTGATTTTATGGCCGGCTTTATCTCGTCAAGCAGTTTGTTCAGCTGCTGCGGCAATACAGCCAAAATAACAATATCAGCACGTTTGGCGGCCTTAAGGTTATTTGAGGTTACCTGGTAGCCTAAAGCTGTGTACTCATCCAGCAGATCTAAATTTCTGCGGGTAAGTGTTATTTGCTGCGGCTCCCATTGACCCGACTTTACCAGGCCCTTTGCTAATGATAAACCAATATTTCCGCTGCCTAAAATGGCAACATGTTGTTGCGAACTCATGTGTTTCTACTTAATCGTGTACCAAATGGTTTTTTCTGTGTAATATTCCCCAGATCGTCTGAGCGGCCTATTACTACCGCTTTAACGCCACAGGCTATCGCTGTAAACGCGTTGTCAAGTTTAGGTAGCATTCCACTGTGAATGATCTGCTGTATTTTTAATTCTTCGTAACGTACCGGGTCTATATCCCTTATAACTGATTCCTCATCATCTATATCCATCAGCACGCCTTTCTTTTCAAAGCAATATATCAGCGTGGTATCAAACACGCCAGACATGGCCACCGCCAGTGCCGATGCTATAGTATCAGCATTGGTATTAAGCAACTGCCCATCCCCATCATGCGTCAAAGCGCAAAAAACGGGCGTGAAGCCTGCAGTTAAAAGGTTGCTTAGCCCTTCGGTATTTACAGACCCATCATAAATATCGCCTACAAAGCCATAATCTATAGTTTTCACCGGGCGCTTTTTGGCAGTAATTAAATTGCCATCGGCCCCCGTAAGTCCTAAGGCATTGGTGCCAAAACGCTGCAGCTGGGCAACTATATTTTTGTTTACCAACCCGCCGTACACCATGGTTACCACCCGCAGTGTTTCAACATCAGTTATCCTGCGCCCATCAACCATCCGCGATTCTATCCCAAGGCTGTCGCCTACCTGTGTGGCTATCTTTCCGCCCCCGTGCACCAATATCTTATATCCTGCTAAATCCTTAAAATCTTTCAGAAAATGGTAAAGATTTTCTGAGTTATCAATAACATTACCCCCAATTTTAATGATATACAGGCTATTCATAGACATTAATTACCTAATAATAGTCAAAATTAATTAAAAACCGTGCAATTACCTGCTAAAAAGATGTTTTTTACCTCAAAACAATGTAAAAGTTATAAAAACGTATAAAAACGTTATATAACTGAAAAAATAGTTTGATAACTGAAAAATTAGTTTTAAGTTTGATTTATGGAAGAGTTAACCAAAACCGAAGAGCGCGTAATGCAGATAATATGGAAGCTGAAACGCTGCTTTGTTAAAGACGTTATAGATGCCCTGCCTGATGACCCTAAACCGCCTTATAACACCATATCGTCTGTAGTGCGGCTGCTGGAGAAGAAAGGCTATCTGGATTATAAGGCCTATGGTAAAACCTATGAGTATTTTCCGGCTATAACCAAGGCGGAGTATCGTAAGCAATTTTTTAAGAAAATGATATCCGGTTATTTTGATGATTCGGTAGGGAGCCTGGTATCATTTATGGTGAAAGAGGAACAGTTGAGCAAAGAGGATATGGATAAAATAAGAGATATCATCAATAAAAACAAATAGGGTATGAACGCCATAGTTTATCTTCTTCAGGTGAGTGCGTGTGTGGGTATATTTTACCTGTTTTATTACCTGCTGCTTAGCAGATACACCTTTTTTACTATTAACAGATGGTATTTAGTTATCACGCTGGCTATATGTTTTATTATTCCGTTGCTTACCATAACGGTTCATCAGCAGGAAAGCTATCCGCAGGTTATACAGCAGGTGGTATACATCAACAAAATGCAGGTGCCGCAGGATGTGGTCATAACTAACGATGCACGTCAAAATGTTGAGATCAACTGGGCGGCGCTGGTAAGTTTGATCTACACCGTATCGGTAGGAGCATTATTGCTAAGGCTGTTGTTGGTGGTGGTAAAGTTTTTAACGCGGGTTAGCAATAAAAAGAAAATGAAAATTGCCGGTGTGCATATAGTAAAAGGAGATAAGCATTTAAGCAATGGCTCGTTTTTTAATTACATTTTTTTGAATGATAACGAGCTGAGCAGCGATGAACTGGAGCAAATTATAGCGCACGAAATGCTGCATGTTAAACTATACCACTCTGCCGACAGGATATTAGTAAAAATTGCCCAGGTGTTTTTATGGTTTAACCCATTTGTTTACCTATATGCCAGTGCCATTGAAGAGAACCATGAGTTTGAGGTGGACCGCGCGATAAGCAACTCAACCGACAGAACCCAATACGCCGAGCTGCTGTTTCATTTATCAGTAGCAAGGCAGGGTACGCTTTACCATAATTTTAGTATGGTACCCTTAAAGAAACGTATTACAATGTTATTTACTAAACCAACCAATCGCATGAGAAAAGTTATCTACCTGCTTGTTATACCCGTGGTATTAATAAGCTGCCTGGCCTTTGCCAAACTGGAAAACGAAGAGCCGGATGTTAAAAAAACAAATGTGTCTGATGTTGCGGATACCACGAAAGTAAAGTACCGGCAAAAAACAAAACGTACAGCAGCGCAGGTAAAAGCAGACGATGAAGGCAAGGCAAAGATGTTGGCGTACATGCAATCGCCGGAAGGTAAAGAAAAAATGGAATTGTCTAAATCGCTGGGTTCAAAAGTGATAGCTGTAACTGTTTTGGATGATTATACCAATAAGCAAGGCAGGTTTACAGGCAAAATAGTTAAAGAAAAAACCAGTGGCAATGAGTTTTTGCTGCTTAGCTGGTACGGACAGGGAAAACAGCTTAATAACCAATTAAGCAAGGGCGATGAACTTAGTATAAAAGTTTTTGGTGCAGGCGCAGGCCCGGATCTGCCGGTTACAATAACGCCCGCTTATGTTGTTAAAAACGGTAAGGAAATATTCCGGCTGGTTGAGGCGGATAAAATACCCGTTTCCCCGTTTTTATATGAAGCCAACAAAGTACGCTTTGCCGATGGACAAATAACTAACATTACCAAATATGCAAACGGGAAATGGAAAACGGCTGTTTTTGAAAGAGTAAATGGTTACAAATTTAATTTAAGCTTTAAGCCTGGCGCACCCGATCTGAATAGTATAAAAGATGGCGACCATGTAAGGTTGCGTTTTATACACGAGGCTAAAACCGGTGCAAAAACCTATAAGGTAAACGACTGGGTTGCGTTATCTGCTGATATAAGCGATTACGGAATAAAAAACCCCGACTGGTTCTATAAGTTTTATGAGCCTGTTAAAATTGATGCAGGTAAAGTGGGTGTTATTAACGGCATTAAAAAACCTGACGCCAAAGCAGCCGCAGAAATGGCAAAGGCGGCTAAAGATACCGTTGGTAATGGCAAGAAGACTTTTAACGAAATGGTTGCCAATTTATCGGGGTTTGAAACAAGAGCTGATGGCTCCCGGTGGTTTAATGGCAAAAAAGTGAATAAAATAATGCTTAATGGTAAGGAATTCATACCCGATGCCACGCAAACCCCTAAGCCTGTAACAGACGTAAACGGTGATCTTAAAAAAACGATGAAAATTATAGTTGACGGTAAAGAATTCATTCCCGATGCCACGCAAACACCTAAGCCTATACCAGACGTAAACGGTGAGCTTAAAAAAAAGGTAAAAATTATGGTTGACGGTAAAGAATTCATTCCCGATGCTGATAAACCTGCAGATAAAAAATCCGGAAATATTGATGTTACTATAAAAAAAGACTTGATAAACAGTGTTCCTGCTCCGAAGTCAGCCAACAAAAATCTAAATGATTCACTTGTAGCAGCCCGGTTTTCAGGGAAGGTGGTAACTGTTAAAGAAATTATGGGTACCACCTATCTTATAATAGTAAAAAACGGCGAATATTTTGCTGCCTACTCAAATCTTAAAAATGTGAACGTGTCTAACGGGCAGGAAATTAAAGACGGGCAGGTATTAGGTGTTGCTGCGGCATTTAATCCGGATGAGAATAAAGTTGCTGCACACTTTGAGTTATACAGGAACCAGAATATTATAAAAAACAAGGAAGAACAGGAAGTGATCATCCGCGATTTAGGACAGCAACGATTGAATATGCGCCTTAAATCGGGCGCGGTTTATGCTTTTAAACCTTAACGCCAGTACCTTACCAATTCTAATAAGTCGTTGTGATATTAACGGCTTAATCTACTTTTGAACGCTACCTAAACTTTATCATGAAACAATTTATTTCAATTTTGATATTGACAATATCTTCACTATGTGTTAATGCGCAAAAACTACCCAGCAAACAGGAGGTAAGTTTAAATGCGCCTTCTAATGTTAAAATTGATGGCAAATTAATCGACTCTGGAACTGACACTGTACGCCTCAGCGCTATTGATGGCATTGAACGCTTAGGCCAAAATCCCTTGGTGTTAATTGATGGCGTTCAGTATGATAAAGAAATACTGTATAAAATCAGCACCAAATGTATACGAGGCAATATGTTAGTGTATGCTAACAATGGCGATACAGAATATGGTGAAAAAGGAAAAGACGGCATTGTTGAAATAAAAACGCACAACAAGCAAATAACCTATCTTACAGCTAACGAAAAGCAATATTTGTTAAAAAAAGAAGAGGTAAAAGGGCTGTTCTTTTCGCGTTTTACTTACACTGACAATGACGGGAGGTTGCGTGATGAGGCAAGAATAAGACGCGCAAACGGAGGTGGATCTTCCGGAGACCTGGCACCCGGTGGCAAAATAGCCTTTGTTATTAAAGACAAGGTTTATAATGAGGCGGAATTTAAACGATTATTTCCGGTTGACAATGCCGAATACGGAACAGGCATACGTATCGGAAGCAGCGCCGGCAGAGCCAAAGAGCGCGGCCTTAACCTGGAAGGTTATGATTTGGTTTTTGACTTTAATAGTCAGGCTGAATTTTAGTCCCCAAAAAGCTAATTACAAAGTTTTAAGCATCGCTAACCCAAAATAGCACATGAAACAATTTACACTAACCTTTTTTGCAGTAGTTGCCGCTATAACCGTACAGGCGCAAAAATTACCCAATAAACAGGAGATAAGTTTAAAAGCGCCGGTCAACATTAAAATAGATGGTAAGGCAACAGAGTGGGGCAGTTTTAAAGCTTACAACAGCGCTACCGGTTTATTATATTCAATAGCCAACGATAGCCAAAACCTTTACCTGGTTACACAAACCAAAATTTCGGGAATAAGAGATAAGGTATGGTCTGGGGGAATAAGTCTGATTTTTACTAAGACCTCCGGTACAGAGAAAAATGCTGTAAGTAGTTTAACCTATTCGGCAATGCCCAAAGACAGGCAGGCCATTATTACAAATTTAATGAAAGACACATCGGCGGACGTAAAAGAGATAAATAGCGCTATTGCCGGTTCGCTTAAAACCATCGCCATAAAGAATTTTGATGGTTTTAATGAGGATGTTATTTCAATTTACAATGATTATGGAATAACCGCGGCAGGTTATATGACAGATAAAAATACATACGGCTGCGAAATAGCTATCCCATTGAAGTACCTTAAATCTGCTGTAAGTTCTAAGTCAGTTATCAAATACACCTTACAGGCTAACGGAATGTCATTCGGTACTGTCACAGTAAATATGAATGGAAAAGAAGTAGATGGAAATAGCGTCTCGTTTCAATTGAAGGAATTAATAAATAATTCCAATCCAACCACTGACCCCGGTGTTATACCATTAAAGGAGCTAATTAACGACACCAACGTATCAGGTGAGTATACTTTAGCTAAGTAATGGTTTTTGCTGTTGCAGGTGCAACAGTTTTTGAAGTAGATTTTGGCGTTTTTTAATTATCTAATAATCAGTAATTTATTTAAACTTTGAAGCTAATTTTACTGACGAATAAGTGTGTTGCAAAGTGTTGCATGTTTAAACGTGTAATAGTTATAAAAAACTGATAATCAACTACATGAAAAAAATACTGTTGCAAGTGTTGCAAACTGTTGCCTATATCTCTGCAACAGTTACCGTTTAAATTAATCGCTGTTATCGCTGGTAAACTGGTAAGTCTCGGTATTATTTACCGGGAGCACTATACCGCTGCCATGGCCTTGCTGCCACCAAAAGTTCATACGCAGTTTATTGCCGCTTCCGGTCTCGTTCATAGTTTCAGCGTCATAAAGCCTGCCGTTCACCATAACATATTTAATATTATCACTGTTACGGATATCGTCCAGCGGGTTTTGGTTGAGGATAACCAGGTCGGCCAGTTTGCCTTTCTCTAATGATCCTATCTCTTTATCCATACCCAAATAAGCCGCGCCGTTTATGGTGGCGCTACGCAGCACCTGCATGGGCGACATACCGCCTTGAGCCAGCATCCACAACTCCCAATGCGCGCCAAGCCCCTGCAATTGCCCATGTGAGCCTAAGTTAATTTTAGTGCCGCCATCGCTTATCTGTTTTACGTATTTAGATACCTCAATATGCCCGTAATCGCCATACTCAGCAGTACCGCGCCTCCGCGAACGCGCATCGACAATAGAAGGGGGGACATTGTTAAGCAGCCTGTCGTTCTTCCAAACTTCAGTACGGTCATACCAATAGTTCTCTCCAAACTGGGTGCCGTAGGCCACAATCAGCGTAGGGGTGTAACCGGTTTTGCTGGCGTTCCAAAGGCTTTTAACATCCTTGTAAACAGGCCAAACAGGTATGTTGTGTTCAATACCCGTATGCCCATCCAATATCATGTTCATGTTGGTAAAATAGGTTGAGCCGCCTTCGGGCACTACTTCCAGCTGCAGCAAGCGGGCGGCCTCAATTACCTGTTGCCGCTGCTCGCGGCGGGGCTGGTTATAGCTCTTTACTGAAAAAGCGCCCACCGCCTTTAACCTGCGCAGGTGAGATAGGGCATCATCTAAGCTGTTTATCACCGCTTTAAAATCGCCATCGGCACCGTACAATATTGTGCCGGTTGTGTAAACCCTCGGGCCCACCATAGCACCCGCTTTTAACATTTCAGACTGGCTCAGCGCCATTTCGGTACTGCTTGATGGGTCATGGGCGGTAGTTACACCGTAAGCCAGGTTAGAATAGTAGTTCCAGTCTTGCTGCGGACTTACACCATCAGGGCTGGGGTTTAAATGCGCGTGTACATCAACCATGCCTGGGATGATGGTTTTACCCGCCACGTCGTATACCTTCGCGTCAGCAGGTACCTCTATATCAGCAGATTTGCCTATGGCGGTTATTTTATTCTGATCTACCACGATAGTACCTTTCTCTATTACTTCATCACCCTTCATGGAAACAATACGCGCGTTGGTGAACGCTATCTTACCTTGAGGCAGGTCGGTTTTAAGTTTTAAGCCTATATCAACACCAATAGTATCAATAGGAGGGGTTTTGTCAGCACCCCCTTCGGCAAAGGGGAAGGCATTGCGGATATCGCGTGTAAAATACTTTGGCCCAAGGGTCCACATCAGCTTTTGACTGTCCTTACTCCAATGGATATAGGTGCCTGCATCGCGCGTAAGTTTATTGAGTGGCAAAGCCTTGTTATTGGCAGAGAGTTCCTGCGGGCTGCCGGTATTAACCATTGGCGTTAAATAGCAGTTAAACAACTCTGTAAAAGCCATCCACTTACCGTCAGGGCTTGGCGCGAATTGGGTGGCGTATTTTGATGTGTACAGCGTTTGTATGTGAGCCCCGGTAATGTCCATGACCTTAAAAACCTTGTTGTCGTTCTCGCTGGTCTGGTAGTAGATCTTGCTGTCATCAGCAGAGAACTGAACGTTGATCCCCACTTTGCTGATTAGCTGCGGTTGCCCGCCCGTGGCAGGAATGATGTAAACACCAGGATTAGTGCCAAAGGCATAACCCAATACATTATTGCCCTCGCCTTTGCGATAGATAATTTTATCGCCTTTATTAGAAAAGCGGGGTGTGTAGTAAAAACCTTTTTCGGTAGTGATGCGGGTAACCTGTTTGGTGGCAAGATCTATGCTGTTTATAGCTCCCTTAAGTTCATCGCTCCATGCTACATACACAAGCGATTTACCATCAGGGCTAAAAGCGGGGTCATATTGAAAATACTTTAATGTATCAATCCTAACAGGGTCTCCCTTAGGTAATTCTTTTATATAAAGGTAGCCGGCGGCGTTAAATGCCACAAATTTACCATCTGGCGAGGTGGTAAGCTCTCTTATCATTTTGGGGGTGAATTCTTCCTGGTAAACCTTTTGCTGAAAATGCAGCGCGTCTGTAATGGTCTGTGCTGATGTTACCTCAAAAGGTATTTGCGTAGTGGTAGCAGCCTCTATATCTAGATTCCTTATTTTCCCTTTTGCATAAAATATGATGTGTTTTCCGTCGGGCGTCCAGTTAAAATTGGGGTAAGTTCCAAATATCGCCCATGTTTCCTGCTGGTCGTGCGACAGGTCATCGTATACCGGCCACTCCTCTGCAGTTTCCAGGTTACGCAGGTACAACACCGATTTCAACCTGGAGCGCTTTACAAAAGCCATCAGTTTCCCGTCAGGTGATAGCTGTGGCCGGCATGCGCCGCCTGCACCACCGGTTACGGTTTCAATTTCTCCGGTTTTTCTGTCCAGGCGCTTTATAGCATAAATACCCGCGTAAGGATCCTTGTTATATTGAAAAGTAGGACCGGGGGTTACATCCTCGCTCCAATAAATGTAGTTACCATCGGGCGAAGCAATGGGTTCGCCAGCGTCTTGTTGGTCGTTTTTACGTTTGGTAAGCTGAACGCCTTCACCGCCCGTTTTGTGATAAAGCCACATTTCGCCGGCACCTAACGAGCGCGTACCTGTAAAATGTTTACGTGCTACCAGATACTGCCCGTCTGGTGTCCACGATGCATTATTTAATAGCCTGAAGGTTTCTTTTGTAATCGCATGCCTGCTGCCGCCATCGGCATTCATTATCCAGATATTATCGCCGCCGTCCCTGTCGCTGGTAAAGGAGATCAATTTTCCATCCGGGCTAAAACGCGGCTGCACCTCCCATGACTTGCCGCCGGAAAGGAGGGTTGCCTTGCCGCCGTTTACAGGCATAGTGTAAATATCGCCCAGCAAGTCAAAAACAATAGTCTTACCATCTGGACTAACATCCACATTCATCCAGGTACCCTCATCGGTAGCTATAGTAACTTTTTTTGACGTACCCGGTGGGTTTTCTACGTTCCATTTGGTTTGAGCCAAAGCGGGTAACGAAATAGCAAACAGAAGAGAACATATGTATAGTAGCTTCATCATTTCATCTTTATAACGGCTAAGTTAAAACTATTGATACATTTTAATAGTTTTGAAAGCGCCACAAATAACATGACCATCCACGAAATCCTAAAAAACTATTGGAACCACGATACTTTCCGGCCGATGCAGGAAGATATTATTCAGTCGGTTTTATTGGGTTATGATACCTTGGCGCTGTTACCTACCGGCGGCGGCAAATCTGTTTGTTTCCAGGTGCCTGCCATGGCCAAAGAGGGGATATGCATAGTGGTTTCTCCGCTAATAGCGCTGATGAAGGATCAGGTAGAGAATCTGAAAGCTAAAGGGATCGAGGCCATTGCCATCGTATCCGGAATGGGCAAGCGCGAGGTTGATATAGCGTTAGACAATTGTATATATGGTGGTGTAAAGTTTTTGTATCTGTCGCCTGAGCGTTTGCTTTCTGAACTGGTGCGGGAACGCATTAAATACATGAACGTTAATCTGTTTGCGGTTGACGAGGCGCATTGTATATCACAATGGGGGTATGATTTCAGGCCGCCCTATTTGCATATTGCCGATCTGCGCGAACTGCACCCGCAAGTACCGGTTTTGGCTTTAACGGCTACAGCAACGCTGGATGTAAGGGAAGATATTCAACAAAAACTTAATTTTAAGAATCCCGCTGTATTCACCAAAAGTTTTGAGCGTAAAAACATTGCCTATGTAGTACGGCACGAAGAGGACAAATTACGCAAGCTGCTTGAAGTTGTAAATAATGTAAAAGGCAGCGGAATTGTATATGTTCAAACCCGCAGGGAATGTGCCGAATTGGCCAGATTTCTGACCGATAACCGCGTTAAAGCTGATATATACCATGCCGGCCTTACACCGGATGAACGGGCTAAAAAACAGGAAAGCTGGAAAAATAATCAAACCCGTGTTGTTGTAGCTACCAACGCTTTTGGCATGGGCATAGATAAGCCCGATGTTAGATTTGTTATACATAAAGATGTACCCCAAAGTTTAGAAGCCTATTACCAGGAAGCAGGCAGGGCAGGGCGCGATGAGTTTAAGGCCTACGCCGTTTTGCTATATAACGAGGCTGACAGGTTTAAAATGCTGAAGAAGTTTGAGTTGAGTTTTCCGTCAGTTGATGAAATTAAGAAAGTATACAATCATTTAGGCAGTTACTACCACATAGCTTTTAACGCGGGTGCCGGAGTAAGCTTTGATTTGGATCTGGGCGATTTTTGCTCACGTTTTAAGCTGGATGTTATAAAAACGCTTAACGCTTTAAAATTTTTAGAGAAAGACGAATACATCAGCTTTAATGAAAGCGCGTTTTTGCCCTCACGTTTCCGTTTTGATGTGGATCACGAAACGCTGTACAATTTCCAGATACAAAATCAGGGTTGGGATGCTTTTATAAAATCGATATTGCGATCATACGGCGGAGCATTTGAAAGTTACGTAAGTTTAAGGGAGTTTGATATCTCGCGCAGAAGCGGCCTCAGCGTTCAGCAGGTTATTGAAGGGCTTAAACAATTGCAGGAATACGGATTGCTCAATTACTTTCCGCAAAACGATCAGCCGCAGTTAACGTTTATAAAGCCGCGTCAGCAACAACTATACATCAATAAAGCTTATATTGAAGAACGTAAAGCTTTATACCTGCGTAAAATGGAAGCCGTTTTTGCGTACGCGTCGCATAAGCAATGCCGCAGTCAGCTATTACTGAATTATTTTGATGAGTACGGCGCAGGGAAATGTGGCGTTTGCGATGTTTGCCTGGAAGAGAAAAGAAAGTATAACGCTGCCGACATAAGGGATGAAATAACAAATAGTATAGCTCAATTACTTGCCGATACTCCGGTAGATCTGGACACACTGGTAAGTTCAATAAAAAATGGTAGCGAAAAGGAGATACTGGATACCATCAGGCTTTTGCTTGATGCCGGTAAGATCAGGTTCAATGGCGAGAAATATTATCTGTAGCAAGCGATAGATCCTCCCGGAAATCAGCTTAAATACATTCCTTCTTAAAAAATTTCGCCGACGCTAAACCGCCGTTTACCGACAAAAACCCGCACGTTGTCTAATATACACTATCTGGCTGTAACCTTTCCCGCCTGACGTCGTCATATTGGCGTATTTAAAAAGGAAAAACATTTACAACGATAAAATATTAAGACAATGAAAACAAAATTTTTAACCCTGATAACTTTAGCTACTTTAAGTATAGCTACCACAAGCGCAACTTTTGCCAACACAAAAACCAACAATACCGTTACGGTTTTAGAGAATGTTAAACCAATTACAAGTATTGAAGCCCACGGCAACGTTGAGATCTACGTTACCAACGGTAATAAAGACGGCGTAAAAGTATTTGACAGCTATTATAACCAAAACGCCATGGTACAAAATGAAAACGGCGTTTTACGTGTAGCATCTTACAAAACTGATAAGGTGGTGATAGAGGTAACCGTTACCGACCTGCGTTCTATATCTGCATCTGACAATGCTGTGATCAAATCGTTCGGCAGATTTTCATCAGTTGACCTTGACGTTGTGTTGAACGATAATGCCGCTGCGCAAATTAACGTTGATGCTTTTACAGCTAAGTTTACAGTAAATAACCGTGCAAAAGCTGACATCAGCGGAGCAATTGAAGATTATCAGCTGAATTACAGTCGCTCAGCAACCGTAAACAGAACCTACCTGGCAGCAACAAACCGTGTAGAAAACATAACTACGCCGCCGTCTGCGCCAAAAAAAACTGCTGATACTGCCAACCTGGCCAGCTTGTAATTAAGCACACTTTTGCAAAAGTTCTATATAGATTCTACCAAAAGCTACCCGGTAACGGATAGCTTTTTTTACCCATAAAATGTTGCTGGCTACGTTAATATAGATATCTTTATACTAACATATACCTACAGCAATTTTGAAACATTAGGCTTTAACAAACGTTGGCACATAAAGCAAACAACACATCCATATGAAAGCATTTTACAATTTTATCGGCATAGCATCAGTATCATTTTTATTAATGGCAACCCAATCCTGCAAAAATAATTGCTTGGAAGGCTCCGGAAAGGAGGCTACTGATAAACGCCAGGTAAGCGCTTTTACTAAATTGGATATAGCAGGCAGCTTTAATGTTACACTTGTGCAAGACAGTTCTAATGCTATCACCATCAATGCGGACGATAATATCCTGAGCATTATAAAAACAGATGTGAGTGGAGATAAGCTGAAAATATCAACAGACAATAAAAACATCTGCAACTCAAAAGAGATCAGCATCACCATTGGTGTGCGCAATCTAAAATCAATAGCAGCATCAGGAGCAGTTGAAATAACGTCAAACGGCAGGCTTAATTTGGGCGATCTGGATCTGCATTTATCGGGAGCTACAAAAATAGATATTGACGTTGCCGCGTCTAATATTGAGACGGAGGGAAGTGGTGTGAGTGAAATCACTTTAAAGGGGCAAGCCCGTTCTCACGCTATTGAATTAAGCGGCAGCGGAAATGTACACGCTTTTGATCTGGTGGTGGGCAACTATTCAATAGAAACCTCGGGCCAAAGCGATTGCGAGATAAATGTATTGAACGAACTAAATATACATAGTACCGGGGCAAGCGATATTAAATACAAAGGCAGCCCCGCAACTATCAACAAAAGCAAAACAGGCGCGTTATCGCTTACTAAAGTAGAATAACACAAAACAGACAATAAATTATCACAATTCCTTCAACCTAAAACAATGAAAAAAGTAGTTAAAATTATTGCCTACACTGCAATAGTATTGGTAGTGCTCGTATTATGCGCAGTTACCTATGTAACCACGGCCTTACCCAATGTAGGCGAACCTGAAGATCTTAAAGTAGAAATAACACCTGCACGGATAGAACGAGGCAAATATCTGGCTATACATGTTGCCGTTTGTGTTGACTGTCACTCACCGCACGATTGGACTAAATTGGGCGGCCCTATGGATACCACACGATTGGGCGCCGGTGGCGAAAAGTTTGATGCTGGTGTAGGTTTCCCCGGCAATGTTGTTGTGCCTAACATTACGCCATATAACTTAAAGAACTGGACGGACGGAGAGATAAAGCGCGCCATAACAACAGGTGTAAGAAAAGATGGCTCTGCTATTTTTCCGCTGATGCCGTGGAAGGGGTACTCCAAAATGGATAACGAAGATGTCAACTCAATTATAGCTTATATCCGCTCGTTAAAACCTGTAGAAACTACACATCCTAAAGCAAGCCTCGATTTTCCGCTGAATATATTGGTACACACCATGCCCCAAAAGGCACAGCCGGGTAAACTGCCGGATCTGAAAGACTCGGTGAAATATGGTGGTTATATTGTAAGTTCGGCGGGCTGCATGGATTGCCATTCGCAGGATAACCAGGGAGAGTATTTACCGGGCTTAGAGTTTGCCGGCGGCAAGCCGTTTAAAGTAGGAGCAGCCACAGTACAGTCGGCTAATATTACACCTGATGCTGCAACAGGGATAGGTAAATGGACAAAAGAGCAATTTGTGGCTCGCTTTAAGGCTTACACAGATCAGCGCTCCGCGCCAACTGTAAAGGCAGGCGAATTTCAAACCATTATGCCTTGGTGGAACTATGGTGGGATGACGGATACCGACTTGCAATCAGTTTATGCGTACTTACGAACTGTTAAGCCGGTAAAAAATCAGGTAGTTAAATTTACTGCTCAATAGTATACAAGTGTAGATGTAAAATCTTCGAAATAAATTCATATTTTTGCGCCTCGAAATTTTGACTGATGCAATGCATTGGGCAAGATTTCGGGGCGTTTAATTTAAAAATACCACACATGAATATTTCACAGGAAAAGATCGATAACCTGAATGCAGTTTTAAAAATTAACATTGACCCTGCCGATTATCAGCAGCGTGTTGACAAATCAATAAAAGACCAGGCTAAGAAGGCCAAATTGCCGGGCTTCCGTCCGGGAATGGTGCCACCTGCTCACATAAAAAAAATGTACGGCAAAAGCATTCTGGTTGATGAGATCAATAACCTGTTATCTGACACCCTGAATAATTATATCACTGAACAAAACTTAGAAGTTTTAGGTCAGCCACTACCAAAGGTTGATGAAGCAAAAGAATATAACTGGGATTTTAACGATCAGTTTGAGTTTAACTATGAGATTGGTTTAGCTCCAGAGTTTAATTTAGATTTTACTTCAAAAGATAAATTAACACAATACGTAATTAAGGTTGATGAGGAGACTTTAGCTTCACGTATCAAAAATATTCGCCGTAGCTATGGCAAGATGACAAATCCTGACGTATCGGCAGATGATGACGTGCTTTACGCGCAATTAACACAGCTTTCTCCGGATGGTTCTGTTTTTGATGAGGGTATTGTGAACACAACATCTGTACGTTTAGACCAGGTAAAAGATGAAGCTATTAAAGCTTCATTAATCGGTTTAAAAAAGGATGATGAGTTAACCTTTGACATTCAGAAAGCTTATGATAACGACGCGGTAAAAATCGCTGCTATTTTAGGTATTGATGAAGAAGAACGGGAGCAGGTTAAATCAAACTTCAAGCTAACAGTTAAAAACATTAACCGTTTAGAGGAAGGTGATCTGAACCAGGAGTTCTTTGACAAATTATTTGGTGCAGGTACCGTTACAGACGAGGCCGGTTTCAGAGCGAAAATAACTGAAGAGCTGGAAGGCATGATGCAGCAGGATGCTGAGCGTAAATTGCAGAACGACATATACAACTACAGCCTTGAGAAAGTGAACTTTGAATTACCCGACGATTTTTTAAAGCGTTGGTTAAAAGCAACTAACGAGAAATTAACTGAAGAAGAACTTCAAGGTGGTTACGCCGATTTTGCTAAAAACCTTAAATGGACCTTAATAGAAAACAGGATCATTAAAGACAACAAGATCGAGATAAAATACGAAGAGGTTTTCGCCGCCGCAAAAGCAAGTCTTGATGCGCAGTTCAGAATGTATAGCCCACAAGCCCTTACAGAGGAGCAATTAGGACAATATGCTGTGCAGTACCTGCAAAATAAAGAGAATGCCAATAAAGTATTTGAAGAAGTAAAAGCGCTTAAAACTATTGATTACATAAAAAGCGTTATCACTTTAGATAACAAAGAGATTGCTTACGATGCGTTTAAAGAATTAGCGCAATAAGAAGTAATTCTAAATAAATATTTTAAGCAAAGGCATCTCAAAAGGATGCCTTTTGTTGTTTATTGTCTTTTGTCTGAACCATGATTCTTAGGATTAACGGATTATTAGATTTCTTTACAAGGCGCTAATCAATCCTACAATCTGTCTAATCCTATAAATCCTAGTCTAATTTTTACTTTTAGCAAACTTTATCATTAAAATAATATTCAACTAAAAACTATATTTATCGCGGCATCGCCGTAAACCCAAACAATAAATACATATACACATGAACAGTAATCCAGATAGAAACGAATTCAGAAAATATGCTGTAAAACATCATCGTATCAGCAGCACTTACGTAGATAAATTTATAGGTAACGTAAACCGTACGCCATCAGGTATAGTTACCGTACCACCGGTTACCGGGATGACGCCGTATATTCTTGAAGAGCGCCAGCTTAATGTTCAGGCTATGGACGTTTTCTCAAGGTTAATGATGGACCGTATCATCTTTTTAGGCGATGCTATCTATGATCAAAATGCCAATATAATACAGGCACAGTTGTTATTCTTACAATCGGCAGATGCTAAACGCGATATTCAGATCTATATTAACTCTCCGGGCGGGTCTGTATATGCCGGTTTAGGTATCTATGATACTATGCAGCTAATATCAAATGATGTGGCCACAATTTGTACAGGTATGGCAGCATCTATGGGTGCCGTATTGCTATGCGCAGGTGCAGAAGGCAAACGTGCCGCGTTGCCGCATTCAAGAGTAATGATACACCAGCCATCGGGTGGAGCGCAAGGCCAGCAATCTGATATTGAGATATCCTACCATGAAATCACTAAGCTTAAAAAGGAATTATACCAGATAATTGCCGACCACAGCGGTGCATCGTATGAGAAAGTACACGATGCATCTGACCGTGATTACTGGATGACATCTGAAGAAGCCAAAGAATTCGGTATGATAGATGAAATTTTAAAGGGCGCTAAAACAAAATCAAAGTAATTTGATTTAATAGTGAACGGCTTATCGTGTTGGTTAGGTGGATGGTTAAAGCAACCGTTCACCTGATCGGCCTGATCAACTACTCACGCCGCAATTGCTTTATAAAAACCAATTGTTTAACTTTGTTTACATTTAAATCACAATGAATAAAAACAGCAAAGAAATAAGGTGTTCATTTTGCGGCGCAGGCAAGCAGGATTCCCTTATGCTGATAGCGGGGCTTGATGCACATATATGTGATAAATGTGTTAACCAGGCTAACGAGATACTTGCCGAAGAGTTGAAGGTACGTAAGGTGAAAACCTCAACGGCTACCCCTGCTGCTTTAAAACCGGCCGAGATAAAATCGCACCTTGATCAATATGTTATAGGTCAGGATGATGCCAAGAAAATTTTAGCAGTTGCTACCTATAATCACTACAAAAGGCTTAATCAACGCATTGATAAAGACGAGGTAGAGATAGAGAAATCAAACATCATTATGGTGGGCGAGACCGGTACCGGCAAAACCTTACTGGCCAAAACTTTGGCTAAAGTGCTTAACGTACCGTTTTGTATCTGCGATGCCACAGTTTTAACCGAAGCAGGCTATGTTGGCGAGGATGTGGAAAGCATCTTAACCCGGCTATTGCAATCTGCTGATTACGATGTTGCACAAGCAGAGCGTGGTATTGTATACATTGACGAGGTTGATAAAATAGCACGTAAAAGCGATAATGCTTCTATAACACGTGATGTATCAGGCGAGGGCGTGCAACAGGCCTTGTTGAAGATATTGGAAGGAACGATGGTTAACGTACCACCTCAGGGCGGCCGTAAACATCCCGACCAAAAAATGATAACTGTAAATACCAGCAATATCTTGTTTATATGCGGTGGTGCTTTTGATGGCATTGACCGTAAAATTGCTAACCGCTTGCGTACGCAGACCGTTGGCTATAAACTAAAAGGTAATGAGGGCGAATTGGATCTTAAAAACCTTTACAAGTATATTACTCCTCAGGATCTGAAATCATTTGGTTTGATACCTGAGTTGATAGGCCGTTTACCGGTATTAACTTACCTTAACCCGCTTGACAGAGAGGCATTGTTCAATATACTCACCGAGCCAAAGAACTCGTTATTAAAGCAATACAAGAAATTGTTTGAATACGAAGGAGTGAAGCTGGAGTTTGACGATGAAGTACTTGAGTTTATTGTTGATAAAGCAATGGAATTTAAGTTAGGCGCACGTGGTTTACGCTCTATTTGCGAGGCAATTATGATAGATGCCATGTTTGAGTTCCCATCAAAAAAGGATATTAAGAAATTAAATATTACCGTTGATTACGCACTTGAAAAATTTGAAAAGTCTGACCTTAAAAAGTTAAAGGTGGCTTAACAAAGCGTAAATAGCCCGCGGCTATATTTGTATGGATACTTAATAAACCCTGGCTTAGCCGGGGTTTGTTGTTAAAAAAGAGATGTTATGAACGAGGAATTAGACGTAAAAAAGGCCGGTACTCAGCCTAAAGTAAAAGAAGTGCAAACCCCCGTAAGAGCCGGGTTGAAAACCAAAGAAGCAATTGTGACTAACTGGCTGCCGCGTTACACGGGGCGCCCGTTGGAAGAGTTTGGGGATTACATCATATTAACCAATTTTTCAAAGTACATTCAACTTTTTTCTGAATGGAATGATAACGCGCCGATAATGGGCTTGGAGAAGCCGATGCAAAGCGTTACTGCAAACGGTATAACTATCATCAATTTTGGTATGGGGAGCTCTGTTGCTGCAACTGTAATGGATCTGCTTACCGCGATACACCCTAAGGCTGTTATATTTTTAGGTAAATGCGGAGGGTTAAAACGCAAGAACAATGTAGGTGATCTGATATTGCCTATAGCCGCTATAAGGGGAGAGGGAACGTCAAACGACTATTTACCTGCAGAAGTGCCGGCGCTGCCGTCATTTGCCTTACAAAAGGCGATATCAACCACCATCCGCGATTTTTCATTAGATTATTGGACAGGTACCTGTTATACCACTAACCGCCGGGTTTGGGAGCACGATAAAAAGTTTAAAAGCTATCTCAAATCGCTGCGCGCTATGGCCGTGGATATGGAAACCGCTACCATTTTTACAACAGGCTTTGCTAACAAGATACCTACCGGAGCATTGTTGTTAGTATCTGATCAGCCTATGATACCCGAAGGTGTAAAAACCAGTGAAAGCGACTCGAAAGTTACCGGAAATTACGTTGAAACGCATTTGAAGATAGGTATAGAATCGTTAAAGCAATTGATTAATGGTGGCTTAACGGTGAAGCACTTACGGTTTTAATCTAATTGCTTACTGTAACTTTTTTCATTCCTTCGCGCCCGTAAAATACTGGGAAATACATCATTTCGGCTTTTGCCGGATTCAGGTTGTACTTCCCGTTGTAACGCGGCATAAGGTTGATGCTGAATGTATATTTACCTTGTTTTAGTTTACGACAGAAAATACTAACCCTGTCTTTAAAATATTCGCGGTGTACTTCATTGTTAAGCCATGACTGTTCTTTACTTTCATAAGAGCAGCCTGCCGGGATGGGGATGTTGATCATTACATAATCAGCATCGCCTTTAACCGTTATTTCGGCTTTTAGCAAAACGGCTTTACCGCCCTGCAGTACTGTTTGCCTGTCGCTGTTTTTTTCAAACCAGGTATCTACCGTAAACTCGCGACTTTCCTTTTTTGGCTCTGCATTCCAGAATTGCTGATAACCGGTTATGTAAACCGGGAGCGTACCGGTTTTGCGAACTGTAACATTGCCCGGTGTAAAGATTTCGGAATAGGGGAAACTGCTTATTGTTGCCACCTTAGCACCGCTAAGGGTGATTGTTTGGGGTGTAAGCGGTTTTTCTGCTGTTAATACCTCAGGTAAAATAGTTTCCAGTATCAAAGCGCTCTCGTAAGTATTGCGCCATTCTGCCTGCCCGCGCTGTTCTAAAAAATAACCTCGTATTTTAGTAAGCAGTTCCGGGTGCTTGCCTTCTGCTTTAAATATCTTATAGGCCAAAACGGTTAACTGAATGGAATTATCAAAAAACTGGTAACTGCTTTCACCCCAATAAACATTACCTAATAAGGTGCGTTTCATGCTGTTAAGCAAACCATCTGTTTTAACTGTTGCGCCGGTATTTAGCTGCAAAAGCATAAGGCGATATATGTCATAGTTGGAAGGCTGCTTTTGCGAGTTCAAATCTTTTTGCAGCGCGTCCGTGTATTGCTGATAATTAACTTTCGCATCCAGATTGCGTAGGGTCTGAACACACAAGATCTTGTCTAAACCCTTGTAGCTGTTAACTTGATAGACCAGGTAATCAGTTAGCTTGTTAATGTCCAACTTTACTGCGTATCCCATTTTCTTAGCCTCTGTAAGGGCTTCAATGGCATGCAAGCTTATCCATAACTCTTCATCCGTATCTTTCCACCATCCCCAAAGACCAGCGCCTTTCCTGTTCTCGTCCAGCTTTTTAATTACTTCTGCAATATTCTTGTCCCATTTAAACGGCTCGCCTAAATAAGTACTTATGCGTTTTTCTGCCAACAGGCCTTTTAATTTTGATGCCAGTTGCTCGTTACATAAATACCTGTACTCGCGTAAGCGGCGAGCTTCTTCAGCAAGAGTAGGCAACACCGAAGCCTCTGCCCTAAAGGTAACCGGCCCCAATGCCGCATCAAACTTTAATGTTACTGTAGTATCCGTATTTAATGCTTCAAATACTCCTTTGGTTTCGGTTACGCCTTGCTGCACAAGCGGGATCTTGCGCTGCTCGCCGTCATAATATCCACTTTCTTTTTTAATGGTATACTCAAAAGTGAGGCTGTCTTTACCTGCAGCAACTACGTTAAAGGTGTCAATAAGCGAGTTTGCCACCTCCATTTCGTTTTGCTTGCGCAATTGGTTGTTGTATTTAAAAACACGGTTAATTTTTGCCGGGGTAGTGGTATAGTTAAGCACCTTGCCCAATACGCTCATTTCATCGCCGGTAACAGCAAATAGCGGGCTAACCAGGTTAGCGCTTAGCTGTTTGAAAGATTTGATCTGCGACTCGGCCGATCCACTTTGCTTTTGCGGACCTATACCCGCTACAAATGTGCGCCAATTGGTTATATCATCCGGGAAAGTGGATTTAAAACTTGCCTTTCCCTGCGCATCTGTCACCAATTTTGGCTGCCAGTAAGCATAGTCTGAAAAATTCTTACGAAGGGTACCCTCGCTTTCCGGTTGAGTAGGATCTGTGCCTGTTGGCGCTTTCTTTTTTGTAGTTATTACAATAACCCCGTTTGCTGCTCTTGCGCCATAGATACCTGTAGCCGCCCCGGGTTGTAACACATTAGTTTCTAAAATACTATCGGCTGCTATACCATCCATGCTCTCTGCCGGCACCCCATCAATAATTATTAAAGGTTTGCCACCTGCACTGTTTCCATTTCCCCGTATAGATATTCCCGCGACTTTTCCCTGTAAGAACGATACCGCTCCCGTAACCTCACTGCGCTTTTGTGTGCCATATCCTACCACAACAACTTCGTTAAGCATCGCAAGTTCTTCATAAAGCACAATATTGACCAAGGTACCCGGCCGTATGTCAACTTCCTTCGTTCCAAAACCAACATATCTTATAGTCAGCGTGCCCGATCTGGGCACTTTTATGGTAAACTGTCCGCCGCCGTCTGTTACCGCAGCACCCTTAGTTGTTCCTTTAACAAACACATAAACACCCGTGATTGGTTCACCGTTACGATCTGTAACCCTGCCTGACATGCTTTCTGTTAGCGATGCGATATCCAGGTACTTCTCATTAAATGTTTCCTTCATCCTTTGAATGTCACTTGTTAAAGTGCTGCTGCTGTTCTCCGTTCTTACACTTCTGTCAAGGATGATATCATCTAATTGCTTGCTTACCTCGTCTGCGGGTTGTGCTATAAGATTTATATTATAATAGTTTACTCCATTTGCTTTTACTGATATATTATCGGCTATGTAATAAGCATTATTTGCCAGCAAGAAGTAAAAACGGTAATCATCTCCCGCTGCAAGCATGCCAATATATTTTGTGTTTCCCGGGTAAACACGCATGTAGTCGGGGTTATTTTTACGATAGATAATTATGTTTTTAACAAAAAGAGCCGGGTTGTTCTTGTCGTCAGCCTGGATGATAACATTGCCTACTAATTTGTCTGTGATCTGCGAATTACTGAAGAAAGATGTGGTATGACTACGCAGGTCCAGATACCGCAGCCATATCGCGTCAATTTCTTTTTGGGTTAGTGGATAATCAGTAAAGTGAGTGCTATTACCCGATGGTAAATTAAAGGTTGAAAAAGGATAACGCAACGTAATGCTTTTTTGCTTAAGCAGGCCCGGTTCAAACAAATACGAATAGTGCGGCTCAATAGTAAAGGATCGCCACGGTTGAGTTTTTACACTCAGAAAAGCTGTATTAGGCAATAAAGGGCCAATCAGTATCTGTCCGTTGTAATTTCGGCCGGTTGGCGACTGATTTATTAAATAATGCGTATTGTCTTGCTCTATGGTGGTCATTTTTGCGCCAAAGTTGTCTGTCACCATAATCATGTATTTATCAATACTGTCAGCTTCGTAGTTATCAAGTTCAAACTGCGCCTTGGTAATATTAACGCGTGGATTGCCAATTGTATCCTTTACACTAAATATTAGTTTTATGCCTTTTTTTACAAATACCGTATCAACAACTATATTCTCGTCAGCCGTTCTGAACTTAAAGCTGTGTTTTCCAGGTGTAACCCTAAAGCTGTAGCGCTGCATTTGCTGCGCCTGATCAAAATATACGGGTACCGCGTCAATATAAAGTATATTGACAGGTCGTATTTCACCATTCCTGATAACGAAAGGCGCAACCTGCGTTATACTATCCGGCGCGGTTTCCTCCATTTTATAGATGTTATCAGGATGCGTAAAACGATAATATTCTATGGTATCAAGTTTCAGTTGCTTACGCCATTTTTCCCATTTGAGGGCGGTATCGGCAAAATTGCTGTTTTTGCGTACCACAGGGTAGCGATTTATTTTAGTGGCCCCCGGTATTTTACCCAGATACGGTACGTAGGGGATATTGTAGTTAGCGAACTTGCGAGTTAGCGACCAAGCTGTAAGGTCCGCGTTTGCAACCGGCTTGCCGTCAGCGTTTGTTACAGTGATTTCAGTGTTTATCTGCTGACCTGGATAAACCGCGAGGGGCTGTTTCACATCAATGTTCAGCATTTTGTCTGCATAAACGACATCAATAAACTTGTATTGGGTTTTACCTGCCCATATATAACTTACAGAAAATCTGATCGTACCAGCCGTTTTGAGCTTCATTTTGTAAAATGGAGCACTGTTGTTACCGGCATCGTAAAGGTGAGCGTTGTTACTTATCCAATACCAAAACGATATTTTATGCGGGTTGGTAACCTGCATAAAAAGAGAATCGGCTGTACGATACCCGGACAAACTGATCTCCGGTTTAATATCGTTCATGTCTATAACACACTTTATGCTATCGGTTTCAATGTGGTACGCGCTCACATTGGGATTTACGGTAAATGCGGCAGGCAACTTCAAAAGCGTTTTACTAATGGTATCCACATCTTCGCCTGTGGCATACATTTTTGCCTGCATGGCATTCTGCCGGCCTTTTATATAAGCTGTTATTTTGAGGGTGTCTGTAAGCAGTTCATGCCTTATGGTGTAATTGTTATAATTAAAATTAACGGTTTTAACGGCGCTTTGATGCTCATTGTTCGAGTTGAGGAAATCAGCGCGAACATTGTAAGTGATATCGGCCTTCGGAAATATCGAATTCGGAACCATTACTTTCGTCTCGCCAATCGGTTCCAATTGTACGTTTTTTGTCCATAATGTATCAGGTACAAATACACTTGCAGCTTTAAACTGCTGGTTGGTGCGTATCAAGGTTAACTCAACCCGCCCATCCTGTACTGGTAGATCATTCTCATCAACAGCTTTCAGGTATACAGATAAGGGTGTACCTGGCTCGTGCGTGGTTTTATCAGTGCGGATAGAAAAATTGGTAGATTCTAGTTCATACTCTTCAAAACGGAATTTACCCGCAGCAAACACCTTTCGTTTGGCCAGGTACGCCTCATCCTCCAAATCGCCATCATAATTATCAGCACTATATTTAATACTGGATGGATCTTCTAATGAAATAAAGTATTCTTCATCAAGGTCCAGATCAAGGCTGTCTGTTAATACAAAATTGCTCTCAAAGCCACCCTTACGATAGCTATTAACATAACCTAAAACTTTGCCATCATCTCCGGAATCGTTCTGAATGCGTAACAGCAAGCGGCTGGTATTAATGGGTTTACCATGTTTATCTAATATAAACGCCTTAAATTTGACGGTGTCTCTGGGTTTGTACAGTGGCTTATTAAATACAATGAACGACCGGTAATCAGTTATAACCTGTAGCCGCTGCCGGTATTGCCAGTTATTATTTTTTTGCGAGGCAAAAATGCGTTTTATTCTATACCACTTATTACTGAACCATCGCTTAGTAAATAACGCGGGTGTGTACCCCCGGTTAATCTGGTTGCGTCCCAAGATAAAGTAGTTGCTTACGCCTGCATAGTCAGCCCGTACCCAGGTATGCTCTTTAACAGATGCATGATAGGTGCCTGTTGTTTCATCAAAAGCAACGTTGCTATTATTTATCCTAACGGTGATATTATTGAGCTGTTTTCCGTTTACATCCGTTATAATAAAACGCGTATCAACATTATTTTGTAAGACCTTTAACCACGCCGAGTGGTTTTCTACTAATTCATATTTTAATTTATTTCCGGCCGCAAATACCAGAAAGTAATTACCTGGCGGCAGTGTATTATTCCATTTACTGTCAGTTTTAAAAGAGTCGATGGGGTTTTTAAACCAATTATCATTAATAATTTTATTGTTCAGTTTAAAAGTGCGTAAAACCCCCTCGTCTGCACATTTGTATATATACGTAAACAAACTGCTTCGCCTGCTGCTGCTTAATGGTTTTTGCGCAGCGCATATAGAAAAAATAAGAATGCCGAAAATAGTAAGCGCGGTGGTTTTTCTCATGGTTCAGGCCGGAGGTACAGGTTTTATTGCCGAAAATAAATATAACAATTTAAAAGTAAATACATTTTTAAACCATAATTAATGCCGGGGTTAAGCGGGATAAAAGCTAATTTTGAAGAAAGACGCTTATACGTCTAAACATTTATTTATGTGGTACAATAACATACTCCAAACCATTGGTAATACACCGCTGGTTAAACTCAATAAAATAGCTAAGGATATTCCTGCTACTGTTTTAGCCAAGATAGAGACTACCAATCCGGGCAATTCTATTAAAGACCGCATGGCCCTTAAAATGATTGAGGATGCAGAGAAAAGCGGCAAGCTTAAACCCGGCGGTACCATTATAGAAGGTACATCCGGCAACACAGGTATGGGCCTGGCTATTGCTGCTGTTATAAAGGGCTATAAATGCATTTTTACCAGTACCGATAAGCAGTCAAAAGAGAAATTTGACGCCCTGCGCGCCTTTGGTGCCGAAGTTATTGTTTGCCCTACCAATGTAGACCCGGAAGACCCGCGCTCTTATTATTCAGTTTCATCACGTTTAGAGCGGGAAACACCTAATTCGTGGAAACCCAACCAATATGATAACCTGTCTAACACGCAGGCGCATTATGAATCAACCGGGCCCGAGATATGGGAACAAACCGAGGGAAAAGTAACGCATGTTATAGCAGGTGTGGGCACCGGTGGAACCTTATCTGGTATAGCTAAATACCTGAAGGAGAAAAATCCCGCTATACAGATCTTAGGTATTGATACTTACGGCTCGGTATTTAAAAAGTACAAAGAGACTGGTGTTTTTGATAAAAACGAGATCTACCCATACATAACCGAAGGCATAGGCGAAGATTTTCTGCCGGCCAATGTTGATTTTAACCTGATAGATCACTTTGAAAAGGTAACAGACAAGGATGCCGCTTTGATGACGCGCGAGATAGCCCGCAAGGAGGGAATTTTCGCAGGCAACTCAACCGGCTCTGCAGTAGCTGGTTTATTGCAGATGAAGGATAGATTTAAAGCAGGCGATGTTGTAGTGATCATCTTCCCAGACCACGGCACACGTTACCTGGGTAAAATGTATAATGACGACTGGCTTCGCGATAGAGGATTTTTAAAAGATGAAAAGCTGACTGCACGCGATATCATCCGCAAAAAAGAAAGTGCCGAGATAGTCACCATTGATATTGAAAAGACCGTTTTAGAAGCTATAAACACCATTAAATCGCTTAACATATCGCAAATACCGGTTACGCAGCAGGGAATGGTGATTGGCAAAATAACAGAAAGCGATATCCTGAATGCGTTGCTGGAAAATCCGGCTTTAAAATCTCAATCGGTTAAAAACATAACTACAGCACCATTCCCGTTTGTTGATCTGAATGCTTCTATTGATAAAATATCGGGCATGATCAATAAAGATAATATCGCGGTTCTGGTGGAGGATGAGAGCGGCGATATTGAGATCATTACGCAATATGATATTATTAATGCGATATCTTTGTAGAGGTAAAAGGTAAAAAGCTGAAAGGTAAAAGGCTTTTGAAAACTCAAATTCAACCTTTAACCTTTAACCTTTAACCTTTAACCTTTAGCCTTTCAGCTTTTACCTTCAACTCACCACTTCTTAAATATCACAAAAACCGCCAATACAATCAGGCCGAAACCCACTAAATGGTTCCAGGCGAATTTTTCTGTTTTGAAAAAGATGATCGAGAATATCATGAATATGGTAAGCGTTATAGCTTCCTGAATGGTCTTCAGCTGCACCAGGGTGTAGGGGCCGCCGTCGCCTTTAAAGCCAAGACGGTTGGCAGGTACCTGGAAAACATATTCAAAAAAAGCCAGTCCCCAACTGATGAAGATGATGGATATAAGCCCCAGGTTTTTACCCCAATCGTAATCCTTAAACTTTAAATGCCCATACCATGCAAACGTCATAAAGGTGTTTGATATGATCAGAAAGATAATGGTTTTTAGTCCCCGCATAATGCGCTAAAATAAAAAATCATCTGCACATCTGCATATCTGCAAATTTGCACATCACTACCATTTTTTTGCTTTGATAAAACGCTCGTGGTAACGCTGGTAAAACTCTGGTTTGGGTTCCAGTAAGTAAATATCAGTGCCTTTCTCGCGTGCGTAAGTGTTAGTTACGCTATCCAGCTTTACGTTCGCTTTTAGCATGGCTTTGTAGTAGATCATATCTTCATCGCCTGTATCGCTTACATATATTACATATTTGGCATTGATCTGCGGTGGTGCCCATAACGAAAAACTGCTGGCTAAACTAACCGGTTGCGGTAAATTGTACTGCTTGCCTAAGTGACGTAAAGCGCCGGCCTCGCCATAGTTGGTTGCGTAAATAATAGTTTGGTACTGCTTATCGCGACTAAAGATGTTGTAATTATCTGCTACCTTTTTTGTCATTTCGTCCCAGCCCAGCATATCGGCATAATCCTGTGTGGTAGCATGGTGCTGCTGATCTTCCCATACAGTTACAGATCTAAGTACCTCAGTATGCTTGTTAATATAATTAAAGAAACTTAGCGTTTGCTTAAACGACAATACAGGCAAAACTATAGGTAGCAATATCAAATTGGGTAGTATAAAAGCAATTAATATAGCTATACGCAAAGGGAAAATGGTTTTTACCCATCGGTCAAAACCAAAGCCCCCGGCGGCAAACAGCATAGGGTAGGCCCCAAGCATATAATAGCTTTTGCCATTCATCTCCATTAAAAATAAAAAGATGAGCAGATAGGCAAATGCCAGGAACTGAAACTTGCGCAGTTTAAAGGAAAAAAGTAAAAAGAAAAAGCCGGTAAGCCATAAAATTACAGCAATACCATGCGACATGAGTTGCTGTTTGATAAAATCAAGCGGGTTAATAAAGTTCAGCTGCGTTTTCTTAAGTTCGTCCATATGGCCAAATACCGGCCAGTTGTGATGATTTTGCCATAAAAGGTTAGGCAAAAATAAAATTAAGGCAAGCAAGGCCCCGCCTATAACGTGTTTGTTCCACAAAAGGCGGCGTTGTTTGGTAAATATAAGGCTCAAAACAAGCGATCCGCCGAAAAAGGCCATGGTGTACTTGGTAAGCAGGCCAATACCAATTACCAGCCCTATAAAATATAGATACTTAGGCGAAGAGTCATTATTTACATACTTCACCATTAACCAAACCATCAACACCCACCACAATTGGTCAAACACTACAGGTTGAAATAGATAGCCTGTTGCAGCAAAGGATGGCGAAAATATCATAGCACTGCAGGCCAGTGCTATTGCAAATTTTTTACCGCCCATTTCAACAGTGAGTTTGCCCGTTAACCAAACTATTAATGCGGCGCATATAGTGGTAATTACCCGTGCACCAAAAAGCGAATCGCCAAAGGCCAGGTGTGTTATTTTAGCAACAAAAGCTATAAATGGCGGCACTTCTTTATACCCCCAATCCATATGATCTGCAAGTGCAAGGTGTAAAAGCTCATCGCGATGGAAACCGAAGCGTGAGATAGCCAGGAGGTTAAGGATCACTTTAAGAAATACAAAAATCAGTATAAAGTTATTATAGCTGGCTCTTCTGTTCTTGTAGGGCATGCTTGGGATGTCGGTTTTGATAAAGATATGTTTTTGAGATGAAAGGTAAAAGGCGAAAGGTAAAAGGTTTTGCATTGAATAAATTAATTTTGGGGTAACGGCATGTATATCGGGTTACCGTAATAAAAAAAGGCGAAAAGCATCTTTTGCCTTTCGCCTTTTACCTTTTACCCCTTTACATTTAAATTCTCTTTATATCAGCTCCTAACGCTTTCAATCGCTTGTCAATATGCTGATAACCGCGCTCTATTTGTTCAATATTGTAAATGGTTGATTTACCCTGTGCAGAAAGTGCTGCTATTAATAACGACACGCCTGCACGTATATCCGGTGATGTCATAGAAATTCCACGAAGCTGAACTTGTTTGTCCAACCCGATCACTGTTGCACGATGCGGATCGCAAAGGATGATCTGCGCGCCCATATCCAGCAGCTTATCTACAAAGAATAACCTGCTTTCAAACATTTTCTGATGGATCAATACAGAACCTTTGGCTTGTATGGCTACAACCAATACAATGCTCAGCAAATCAGGCGTAAAGCCGGGCCACGGTGCATCGGCAATGGTCATAATGGAGCCGTCAATAAAAGTATCTATCTCGTAGTGGTCTTGCGCCGGGATGAAAATATCATCGCCACGCAGCTCTAATTTTATACCCAGGCGCCTAAATACGTCGGGTATCATACCTAACTCTTTATACTGCACATCTTTTATGGTTATCTCTGAGCCTGTCATGGCTGCCAAACCGATAAAAGATCCTATCTCAATCATATCCGGCAGCATGCGGTGTTCTGTGCCGTGCAACTCGGTAACGCCCTCAACGGTAAGCAGGTTTGAGCCGATGCCGCTTATTTTAGCACCCATACGGTTAAGCATTTTACAAAGCTGCTGCAGGTAAGGTTCGCAGGCTGCGTTGTAAATAGTGGTAGTGCCTTTGGCTAATACGGCTGCCATTACAACGTTAGCCGTACCTGTTACTGACGCTTCATCTAACAGGATATAAGTTCCCTGCAGGTTTGATGCATCAACATTGAAAAAACCATCTTCGGGGTTATAGTCAAACTTGGCTCCTAATTTTTCAAATCCTAAAAAGTGCGTATCCAAACGCCTTCTGCCAATTTTATCACCGCCTGGTTTAGGTATTGATGCTTTGCCAAAACGTGCCAGCAGCGGGCCAACTATCATAATAGAACCGCGTAAGCTGCCGCCTTTTGCTTTAAAAGCAGCCGACTGGAAAAAGTTCTGATCGATGTTTTTAGCCTCAAAGGTATAGGTGTCGGGTTTTTGGCGCTCTACTTTTACGCCCATATCGCCCAACAGTTCAATCAACTTGTTTACATCCTTTATATCGGGTATGTTGCTTATGGTAACCTTTTCGCTGGTAAGCAAAACTGCCGATAGAATCTGCAATGCTTCATTTTTAGCACCCTGCGGCGTTATTTCGCCTTTTAGGGGTTTACCCCCAATTATTTCGAAAGCGTCTTTCATTGTTGTAGGTTTTTAGTCTATTTGACTATTGGCGATGGTTTATGTTAGTGTTTTTTTTGGCCGCCGTTGTTACGGTTGCGGTTTTGGTTATTATTATTGTTGTTATTGTTCCGTCCGCGGTTTTGATTGTTGTTGCTGCCACCACCACCGCGATTTTGTGTATTGTTGTTCCGTCCGCGGTTGTTTTGTGCCTGTACAGGTGGGCGGTACTCAACTTTACTCAGGCTGATGTTCTCATCAACCTTTAATTCTCCTTTAGATAGGGCCACAAGGTCGGCCAATATACTCTCGTCAGAAACCGAGTCTTTGTTCCATTGCACGTATGCCATTTTCATAAAGTTGGCTATGGCCTGCACCATATGGCGCCTGCGGTCAGGCTCTTCAATACTCTTAGCCTTTTCGATCATCAGCTCAATGGTTTTGCCATAGTGTTTATAACGAATACGCTGATTAGGATACCTTAACGGCTCAGGTTTAATATGTATCGCGTCAATCTCTGGTTTAGGATAGGGCGAATCCACATCAATTTTAAAGTCGGATATAATGTGAAGGTGATCCCAAAGCTTGTGTTTAAAATCGGCCACATCACGCAAATGCGGGTTTAAAAAACCCATAAGGTCTATTACAACCTGCGCGTAACGGTTGCGTTCTTCTTTGGTGGGTAACGCAACAATATATTTAACCATATTTTGTACGTTACGACCGTATTCTGACAGGATAAGTTTATTCCTGGTTGAATTATAATCAAATTCAGGCATAGTATTTTGAGCCATGTTATGTTGTTTTTTTATAAGAAAGTTTTAAGTTAGCCAGGCAAGTTTCCTGTTAAAAAGGCAACGTAGGCTAAAATTGAATTGTATTTTGAAGTAGTACCGCAAATATAACGTAATTGTTTTTAAATAAGCAAGGCGCTTGATTTCAGATTTCGGATGTTCGATTTCGGATTTTAATGCACGGCTAGGGAAAAATTTAAAATCCTGTTTTGTCATCCTTGAGCAATAGCGATGGACACTATAAATTGATAGAAAAAGCGTATTTCTTTTGTTAGATAGATAGGGGAAAAGATATTTTGGCTGTCAAGCCATGCCTCGAATATTTATTACTCTTAAATCCGAAATCGAAAATCCGAAATCCGATATTCCAACAACCGAAATTCTTAACTTTACTACAATGAAGATCACCCACATCGATATATACCGCTTCAGCATCCCCATGCAGCCGTTTACCATAGCTACCGGCACTATGGATTATGCACAGAATGTTTTTATACGCGTGCATACGGATGCCGGCTTTTATGGCGTAGGGGAGTGCTCTGCCTTCCCGATGATAGTGGGCGAAACACAGGAGACTTGCCTGGCTATGGCCCGTGAATTTGCACGGCTGTGGAAAGGGCAGGATGCCTTGGATATACCCGCGCGCCTGCAACAACTGCATGATTTTACTGCCGGCAACACCACCATAAAAAGTGCTTTTGATATGGCATTGTATGATATTGCCGCCAAAAATGCGCAACTGCCGCTTTACAAGTTTTTAGGGGGACAGAAACGCACTGTAGAAACCGATATAACCATAGGACTGGGCACACCCGACGATATGGCTGCAAAAGCATTGGCGTTTAAACGCAGCGGCGCAACTATTATTAAAGTAAAGCTGGGTAAAAAGGCAACAGAAGATGTAGAGCGGATTCGTATGATTAGGCTTACCCTTGGTAAAGATATTAGGATAAGGGTTGATGCTAACCAGGGCTGGAGCTTTGATGCAGCAGTATATGCCTTGCAGGCAATAGGGGAGTACAATATAGAGTTTTGCGAACAGCCCATGCGCACCTGGCATAATGATCGCCTGCCCGAGTTGATGCAACTATCTCCCGTTAAAATAATGGCCGATGAGAGTGTGTATAACCACCATGACGCCCGCATGCAGATCAATAGTGGATCATGCCAATATATCAATATCAAAATGTCAAAATCGGGCGGAATATTTGAAGCGAAGCAGATACATGATACTGCTGCCGAAAAGCACATCCCCTGTATGATGGGTGGCATGTTAGAGAGCCGTATTGCCCTAAGCGCCAAGCTGCACTTTGTGTACGCCAGTCCCAATATTAAGTTTTATGATATGGATACCTGCATGATAGGCCATTTGCAGGACCCCTGCGTTGGCGGCGTTAGGTATGATGGCTACTTTTTAGATATTGATAACGCACCGGGTGTAGGTGCCGATGCTGATGAAGAATTTTTGCAAGGGTGTGAGCGATGGAGTGTTTAACTGCAACGCGTCAGAGGCAGATTGGAAGCTAAATTGCGCCCTAAAAAGTGTTGCAGAGACCAGTAAAAAAATACGATAAGAAAATATTTTATAACTACCTAACTAACAATGTATTAACACAAATTATGTGAAAATAGTATCATAAAATGTGAAGATATTGGTGTTGCAAAGTGTTGCATGTTTAAACTTATAATAATCACAATCCATTATTAGTCAAATAGTTGCAAAAAATGCTGTTGCAAGTGTTGCAAAGTGTTGCCTGTTTTTCTGCAACAGCAAGCACTCACTATTCCCCACTCAACTCCGCAAAATACTTATGGAAAAGCGGTATGGTTTCAATGCCTTTGTAGTAGTTAAAAATATCATACTTCTCATTAGGCGAGTGCAGTGCATCGCTATCTAAACCAAAGCCCATCAGCACGGTTTTTATGCCCAATTCAGCTTCAAACAAAGCAACAATAGGTATACTGCCGCCACCACGGGTAGGTATAGGCGCTTTACCAAATGATTCAGTTATAGCTTTCTGCGCAGCACGATAGGCAACGCTATCAGTAGGCGTAACCACCGGCTCACCACCATGATGCGGCGTAACCTTAACTTTTACATAAGGCGGCGCTATTTTGTTAAAATGCTCTGTAAATAATTGTGTTATCTTCTCTGAGCTTTGGTTAGGCACCAACCGCATTGATATTTTCGCACTCGCTTTTGATGGCAGAACGGTTTTTGCACCTTCGCCAATATAACCACCCCAAATGCCATTAACCTCAAGGGTAGGGCGGGTACCGGTGCGTTCAAAGGTACTGTAACCTTTTTCGCCCCATAGCTCCACAACGTCCAGGTCCTTTTTATATTCCTGCTCGTCATAAGGAGCAGCGTTTAGTTCTGCGCGCTCAGTATCCGTCAATTCTAAAACATCATCATAAAAGCCTGGTATGTTCACCTTATTATTATCATCATGTAAGGATGCTATCATTTTAGCCAATATAGTTGCCGGGTTAGCCACAGCACCGCCATATACGCCGGAGTGCAGATCACGGTTAGGCCCGGTAACTTCAACCTCCAGATAAGCCAGACCACGTAAACCGGTCTCCAACGATGGGTGCTCCATGCTGATCATTGAGGTATCAGATATCAGCACTACATCAGCCGCAAGGCGCTCTTTATTTGCTTTAACAAAAATGCTCAGGTTGGCAGATCCTACTTCTTCCTCGCCCTCAATCATAAATTTTATATTGCAAGGCAGGGTATCGGTTTGCATCATCAGCTCAAAGGCTTTCACATGCATATAAAACTGGCCTTTATCATCGCAGGCACCGCGGGCGTATATTTTACCATCACGCACAGTAGGCTCAAAAGGTGGCGTTTTCCAAAGGTCTAACGGGTCAGCAGGCTGAACGTCATAGTGTCCATAAACCAAAACTGTTGGCTTGGCCGGGTCAATCAGTTTTTCGCCATAAACTATTGGGTAACCTGCTGTCGGGCAAACTTCAACATTATCAGCACCTGCCTGGCGTAGCTTTTCTGCCACATAATCGGCAGTTTTTAACACATCAGCCTTAAAAGCAGGGTCGGCACTAACAGATGGAAAACGAAGCAGGTCAAACAGCTCATTCAGCATGCGCTCTTTATTTTGCTCAACATATTGCTTAATAGTTTGCATAGGGTATTAAATTTGAACAAATATAGCAGGTATTTTAATGTTAAAGTAAATCTTCGCCTTAATTGTGGCAAGGCTGTTGTACTAATAGTAAAAAGCCGCAATGCTTTTATATCTTTGTTTATAACCGATTTTTATTATTGATTAAATGGATTATCGAAAGATAATTTACTGTTGTATTTTATTTTGCTTTGTTAATTTAACAGCATACGCACAGCTACCCAGTTGTAGCGCCGCTGCTCGTTTTTATTCAAAGGATAGTATTAATGTTACTACGTTTGGCGCCAGCACTGTTAATGGCGTTGGTGGCTTTTCTTTTCAAAATTTTTTAAAAAACAATATACAATCTTGCTACACTGGTGTTATAGTTACTGTAACTAAGGATGCTATCCCCGGCGAAACTTCAACGCAGGGTTTAAAAAGATTTCCGGGCGCAATTGCCGGTAAAACAGGTTTTGTTTTAATATTAATAGGTGCTAATGATGCACTGGCTTTGGCCAACAAAACAATGACCATAGGTGAAACTGAAGCCAATATGCGATACTATATTGAAACGTCGCTAAAAAATAACCTTATACCGATAGTAGGATCAATACAATTTTTTAATGACAAGAACAGCCAAAGCCTTAAAACAGCAAATTTATATGTAGGCCAAATTAACGGACTGTATAGAAGGTTGGCTAGAGACTATAAGGTGTATTTTGCAGATATAAACAGGGCCCTGGGGCGCGACTTTAATTTATATCAGGATTTTGTGCACCCTAATGAGGCGGGATATAAACTAATTAGTTTTGTGTGGTTTGATGCCATTAACCAGGCTATTGATGATAAGTTGTTGTTGATCGGTTTAAATCAGAATTATCCTAATCCTGCTTCCACACGTACCCGTATCGGGTTTAGTTTATCTCAAGCTGGCAGGGTAGTGATTAACCTTTACAGCGTACAAGGCAAATTTGTAAAAAATTTATTTGATGCATACCAAAATGCCGGTTATCAGGAAACAGTTGCTGTGCTTAATGGAATTCCACCTGGCGTGTATATTTACAGCATGCAGGTAGGGGGGCAGGTGCTAAGTAAAAAAATGATAATTATTCAAAGTTACTGATCAATCGGCAGTCGCCAATACGCTAGCTGTAGCAACAGTCTGGCTTTTTTCCGCAAGCGTTGTTTTTTGCAATTTCACATCCAATTGTTCGCTTTTACGGCTTATTGATAAAGCTGTTAACGCTGTAGAAAGTAATAAAACGGCTATTATCGCTATCTTTTTCATGTTATAATTCCCGGTAGATTAAAATCTGTCAGCAGTACCCAGGTTTGGTTTGTCAAACCTGTCTGCAGTGCCTAAGTTTGGTTTATCAGTTCTGTCAGCAGTACCTAAGTTTGGTTTATCAGTTCTATCAGCAGTGCCCAGGTTTGGTTTGTCAGTTCTATCAGCAGTGCCTAAGTTTGGTTTGTCAGTTCTATCAGCAGTACCTAAGTTCGGTTTGTCAGTAGTAGTATTTGCAAATGAAGCGATGCTTGTTGTAAGTAAAAGTGCTGCTATTATGATAGTTTTTTTCATGATTTCTATATTTAAAATTTTGGTGGTAAGGTTAAGTGTATATGTTGATATTGGTTGAGATATTAAAATCTGTCGGCAGTACCCAGGTTTGGTTTATCGGTTCTATCGGCAGTACCTAAGTTTGGTTTATCAGTTCTATCAGCAGTACCCAGGTTTGGTTTATCAGTTCTATCGGCAGTACCTAAGTTTGGTTTGTCAGTTTTGTCTGCAGTACCCAAATTTGGTTTATCGGTTCTATCAGCAGTGCCTAAGTTTGGTTTGTCAGTAGTAGTGTTTGCGAATGAAGCGATGCTTGTAGTAAGTAGAAGTGCTGCTATTATGATAGTTTTTTTCATGATTTCTATATATAAATTGTTGGTATTAAGTGTATGTGTTGATGTTATTGAAATATTAAAATCTATCGGCAGTACCTAAATTTGGTTTGTCAGTGTTTCTGTCGGCAGTACCCAAGTTTGGTTTATCAGTTCTATCGGCAGTACCTAAGTTTGGTTTATCAGTTCTGTCAGCAGTACCCAGGTTTGGTTTATCAGCGTTTCTATCAGCAGTACCTAAGTTTGGTTTATCAGCATTTCTGTCAGCAGTACCCAAGTTTGGTTTATCAGTAGTTGTGTTTGCAAATGATGAAGAGATACCTGTTGTTAATACGATTGCTACTGCGATAATAAATTTTTTCATGATTATAAGTATTGTTAAATGTTGTATATGTCTGTTAATGAGTTATTTGCTTTTTAATAAGTTAAAATGAAATTAATCTGCGGTTGCCAGAATGTTGTGAGCGTTCCCCGCCAACATTACAGACTTAGCTAATCCCTGATCACATTTTTTGCAATCTGAATTGTTAAAAAACGAAAGTGTTCCTAGTGCAAAGGCTATAACAGCGGCCAGCGTTAATTTTTTCATTTTAATTAAGATTTGTATTAGTTATCAATTGAATTTTACTGTAAACAATACTTAATCAGCGGTAGCTAAAACGTTTTTTACTGAATAAGAACTTGCAGAAAAGTCGGTAGCATTTGCATGCACGGTAGTTGTTTTTGACCGTGATGATACAGTGCCAGATAAGATTATTGCAATTGTTAAAATTATTAACTTTTTCATATTGTGAAATTTAATATTGTTTTATTATAAAAAATATTCTATAAATTATTCGTGTTAATTATAAGTTAATTAATGGTCCAAATTTCCACGCTCGGTCGGTTTTGTCTTTTTAAACCTTTCCCGAAAAATTTTTTACATTTTTAATTTTTGTTTAATATGAGCTTTAATTTTCTTTTTTTTAAGCCATCATAGATATCTGGTTTTCAAATAGTTAACAATTGCAAATATATATAGGTTTTATTAATTGCAAAGAAAAATTAAAAAAAAATTTAGTACTCATAATTACATTTTTTATATAAACAGTAATATATTTATGTAATATTTATAACTTTCACCATAATTAACCGCAAAGGTGCTTTAATGAAGAAAATTTACGCCTTATTTATTTTTATAATCTTTACAACTACTGTATACGGCTATAATAATAAGGAAGTTACATCAAAAGATACCAGTGAAGTTATTGCACTAAACAAAAGCGGCTATGCTAATCGCTTTACAAATCCCCGCGAAACAGTTATCGATGCTGATAGAGCGCTTAAGATAGCCTTGAATCTTAAGTATACCGCAGGTGTTGCCGAATCTTATCGGATAAAAGGGATAGGGCAATATTATCTGAATAAACCCGATAGCGCGTATAATTCTTATTTCAGCGCCTTAGAAGCGTTTAAGAAAATTAACGACGAGCGCGGAATTGCCAAAGTATATAATAATATAGGCAACCTGTATCAAACTGTTGATTATGATAATGCATTGAAGTTTTTTAACCAGGCAGAAGCTATTGCTACCAAGTATGGCGATAAAAAGCTGATAGCTTCTTTACAGTTAAATAAAGGTAATATCTATAACCGGCAAAACCGCTACAGTAACGCGCTAGCATCATACAATAAAAGCTCTGAACTTTTTAAACAGCTTAAAGATTCTGTTAACCTTATACAGTGCCTTGAAAATCTGGGCGATATCTATTACAAACTACGTAATTACAATAAGGCAGAGGAATTATTGCTGGAGGCTAATGCAAAAGCAAAGCGCATGGACATGAATGCTTCTATAGTTGCTATTAACATGACGCTCACAGATATTTACATCGCGCAGAATAAGTTTGCCAATGCCGAGAAATATATTGACGAGGGCGAAACTTACTCGATGTTGATAGACAGCGCTAAGAATAATAAAAATATTTATGAGTACAAGCACTCCAGATATGAGCTTGAACGAAAGCGAAAGAATTATGAAAAAGCGCTTAGCCAGCTTATAGAAATATACCAGCGGGATAGCGTTAATTATAAAGCTATAGAGTCAACCCGCTTAAATTTATTGCAAACCGAGCAGGAACGTACAAATCAAGCGGCGCAGGTTCAGGCCAACGAAGAGAAATCACGGATAAAGTTTTGGTCTGTTACATTAGTAGCAGCACTTTTATTGATCGTAGTTGGTTTGTTGGTTACCAACGTAAGACGCAAAGCCGTTACCAATTTAAAACTCCAGGAGCTGAATGAAGAGGTATCCAGACAAAAGGATAACCTTGACCGGATAAATCACCATTTGGAAGAGATAATTGATGAAAGAACTAAAGATCTCCAGGCCAAAAACAGAAAGCTCTCAGAATACTCATCTTATCTATCACATCAGATACGTGGCCCCATTGCTACGCTTAAAGGCCTTATGAACCTGGAAAACGAAGGATTGGTTGATAAGTCGGAATGTATAGACCTGATGGGAAAGTGCGTATCTGAAATTGACGATAAGATTATTGAAATGAGTGATATGCTACATGACACTGACCATGGCGCCGTTTAAAGGTTAAATTATTAGTTTGGGAATTTAGGATGTATGGTAGCAATTTCCACCCACCCTGCGTAGGCACAATACCAAGATATCATATGTAAAATAAGATCGTGCCTGTGCCGGCGATAACCGCGTGTTTCAAATGCTATTCTCTCATCGCCGGCTGTCACAAAAAACCTTACCTCGCCCTTACTGGGTGTGAATACAGAATTCAGCAAGTTTATTGCCTTAACCTTTAATTTGGTTTCAGCATCGTGTATGGTGTCTGCACTCGCTGCGTCGTTTGCCTTTGTTGATATTAGATAACTAGCCATATCTTGCTGTATTAAATTTATTCCACAAACTATGTCAAATACTAACATGCTAAAACAAAGCCAAATTAATGCAGCAACATGGGCAGCATAATAAGCCGGACAATAAGTTTTAGTTGGGAAGAACTTATAATATTTGTACTATGAAGTTATTTTGCTGTTACGCAGTTCTTCATACAATAAAATAACCTTACGTTGCAGGTTTACAATTTCTGATTCGCGGTCAAGCAGCTTTTTTTGAACGATACTTAAATTTGAAGGCTGCTGTTCAATAGGCTGCTCGGCGTCCATTGATAATATCTGTACAACGTTCACGTCGTAAATATTGGCAATCTGTTCAAGGCGCGAAAGATTAATATCAGTTACACCTGTTTCTATTTTTGAAAAAGCGGGGATAGATATGCCAAGTTTATTAGCCACATCTTCCTGGCTCCAGCCATTTTGATGGCGAAATGCGCGAATGTTTTTGCCTACAGTTTTGTTGGTTTTCTTCTTCAAATTTTCGTTCATGGTCGTATTTTTTTAATTGTGAAAAAAATTGGGTTATTAATACGAAACCAAAACGTATGCCATTTTAATTATAAGGCATATTAAAGCCGAAAAGTAACAAACTTTGTAGCTGGGGTTTAAAATTGGGGAATTGCTTCTACAAAAGTTGGGTAATTGATTAATTATTGGTTACAATTGCTAGCTTGGCAAACTTTAAAAGCAATTGCTTTTGCCCAATTTCTTTAAAGAAAATAGTAGCCTTTATATCGGGCTTGTTGCCCTCCAAACTAATCACTTTGCCAAAGCCAAAGCGTTCATGTTCTACTTCCATACCTACTTGCAGGTTTGACGTATCTGATGGCTTAAAATTAGCCGATGGCACATGCGCCTTTGCCAGTATTGATGTGGTTTTAACAGGCGCGCTCGTTGTAGTTTTGGGTTTAGGTTTTGAAAAAGCATCACTGCGCCCCCATGCCGTACGCTCATCATCATAATCTGATTTGCTATTGGCGGCTGGCTTAGCTGTAAAATCAAGCTCCAGGTATTGCGCGTCTATCTCATCCAAAAAACGACTTGGTTCGCAGCTTATCAATGTGCCAAATTTAAAGCGTGATGTGGCGTAGCTAATCGATAGTTTTGTTTCTGCCCGGGTAATAGCTACATAGAAAAGCCGGCGTTCTTCCTCCAGATCACTGCGGGAGTTAAGCGACATCTGCGACGGAAATAAATTCTCTTCTAAACCAACCACATATACCTGTGGAAATTCCAAACCTTTTGATGAGTGTATTGTCATCAAAGATACTGTATCAGCATCTTTGTTCTTGTCGTTGTCATCGTTGGTAAGCAGGGCTATATCCTGCATAAAAACGTCAAGTCCTTTCTCCTCCAGATCCTCGCGCTCGCTGAATTCTTTTATACCGTTCAACAATTCCTGAATGTTCTCGTAACGGTTAAGCCCTTCAACAGATTTATCCTCGTAAAGGTCTTTTAACAGCCCGGAGTGCTGCGCAATATACAAAGCTGCCTCATAAGCCGACTGTGTTTTAGTTAGCACCTGAAAGCTTTGTATCATGGTAGCAAACGCCATTAGCTGTGCGGGTGCTTTTTCTAGGTAGCGTGGGGCTTCCAGTATAATTTCAAAGGGACTAAGCTGATGTTTATCTGCCGCTACAATGATCCTGTCTACCGTAGTATCACCTATACCACGTTTAGGGTAGTTAATAACACGCTTTAACGCTTCCTCATCGTTAGGATTGAAAGTTAACCTGAAGTAAGCTATCAGATCCTTTATCTCCTTACGCTGATAGAAGGAGAGGCCCCCATATATTTTATAAGGGATGCCCAACTTTCGCAGGGCCTCCTCCATAGAGCGCGATTGCGCGTTGGTGCGGTATAGTATGGCAAAATCATGCCATTTAAGGCCTTTGGTGCTGCGTTCCTGCATAATGCCTTCAGCAACTATCTTACCTTCTTCGTTATCGCTGAATGCACGCATAACCTTAATACGGTCGCCTGTTTCTTTTTCAGAAAAAACGTTCTTTTTAAGCTGCTCCTTGTTATTGGCTATGATGCTGTTGGCAACATTTACAATATTTTGGGTAGAGCGGTAATTCTGTTCCAGCTTAAATATCTTCAGGTCTGGATAATCCTTCTCAAAGTTGAGTATGTTTTGGATATTGGCACCACGGAAGGCGTAGATACTCTGCGCATCATCGCCCACTACACAAATATTCTCGTTAACGGCCGCAAGTTTCTTTACGATAAGGTATTGCGAAAAGTTGGTATCCTGATACTCATCCACCATAAGGTATTTAAACTTATGCTGATATTTGTTAAGCGTTTCGGGAAATAGCTTCAGCAGTTCGTTGGTTTTAAAAAGCAGGTCGTCAAAATCCATGGCGCCGGCGCGGAAGCAGCGGTTAACATAGGTCTCGTAGATCTTACCCAGCATGCCGCGACCGCTGGAGAAATCGTCGGCCTGGATCTGCTCATTGTTTTGATATTCCTGCCACGATACCAGGTTGTTTTTTGCTGCTGATACCCTGTTCAATACAAAATTTACACTGTACAGCTTGTCGTCAAGGTTCATTTCTTTTAAAATAGCACGCAATACGCTCTTGCTATCATCGGTATCATATATGGTAAAATTGTTTGGGTAACCAATTTTGTCAGCCTCTACACGTAATAGTTTGGCAAAAACCGAGTGAAAGGTGCCCATCCAGATGTTCTTAGCTTCAGGGCCCACCAAATGCATTATACGCTCGCGCATTTCGCGCGCGGCCTTGTTGGTAAAGGTTAGCACCAGTATATTAAACGGATCAACTCCGCTGGCAATAAGGTGTGCCACCCGGTAAGTAATAACCCTTGTTTTGCCCGAACCGGCGCCGGCAATAATCATTACCGGCCCGTGTATTTGCTGTACCGCTGCCCGTTGTTCGGTATTCAATCCCGCTAAGTAATCCAATGCTGTCTCCCTTTTTTATAAGGCTGCTAAATTAGCGATTAGTGCGTAGAGATTAAAGATTAGTTAACAAAGATTGAGTGGTATATTTAAGTAAAACTTACGCGATAGGTGTTGCAAAGATATAGGCAACACTTTGCAACACTTGCAACAGCGTTTTTTGCATGTAATTGATTATTAGTTATTTAGAAGTATTGTAAGTTTAAACATGCAACACTTTGCAACACACATATTCGTCAGGAAATTTAAGTATAAATTTGCTGTAAATTCCTTATTATCAACTAATTGAAAAATGGCGAAAATACCCGAAAAAAGTGTTGCAGCTGCAACAGCATTTTACTTTGTGCCCGAAGGCTTTTGCATAGCAACGCCGTCTTTTAATGGTATGCCAAAATTGGGTGTTCCGTCTTTGTTCCAAGTGAATTTTTGGGCTCGTGGCGCACGTTTACCTCCGCAGCCGTCCCCCGGATTGGCGTTAGCATGGTACAAGATCCAGTCTTCCTTGCCATCCGGCGATTTAAAGAACGAATTATGGCCGGGCGCGTAGATCTTATTTTCAGGGTTTTGCGAAAACAGGGGCTGAGGTGATTTTTTCCATGAGAGACTATCCAGCAGATCAGCATTTACAGAAGCGCTCAACATCCCTAAAGCATAAAAATCCGTCCAGCAACCGCTTGCTGAGTAAATAAGGAATATTTTATTGTCATGCTTTATTATCTCCGGACCCTCATTTACCAATACGCCTATACCGCTGTTATTTTCCCAACTGTAGGTAGGGCTGGAGAGGCGTACCCGCTTGCTGCTTATCGTCCAGGGATTGCTCATTTGCGCAATGTAGATACTCTGCATGCCATTTTTGTCGCCTTCCCAGCCAGACCACAACATAAACATTTTGCCTTTCTGCTCCAATATGGTGGCATCAATGGCCCATTTATTTGTGGCATCGCTTACAGCGCCTTTAAATGTCCAGGCACCCTGGGTAGGGTCGGCCGACGGATTTTCAATTACATACATGCGGTGATGATCGTTAACGCCATCATCGGCGGCAAAATACATATACCATTTGCCCTGTAAAAAGTGCAGCTCGGGTGCCCAAAGTTCTTTACTATAACTAGTACCTGCAGGCGGCGTCCATACCACAGTTTTCTGCGCTGATCCTAATTCGGTCAGATCTTTAGTTTTCCAAATGGTTAGGTTACGCCCGGTTGTTTGGGTATAATAGTAGTAGCCATCTTTATAAATATTCCAGGGATCGGCGCCCGATGGCATGAGCGGGTTGGTGAATGTTTGGGCATGGACGTGGGTAACGATGATATGGAGCAGTAGAAGGGCTATTATTTTCTTCATAAGTGAAAATTGTCAATGTGAAAAGGCTAAGATATTATAATCCTCGCAACAAAGCGCGGGGAGGGGTAAGCCCTTACACCTCAACCAAAACTATTTTAACATTAAAACCACCTGAAATTTGGCCTGCTTATCAACGGCGAAAACGACCAGGGGATGGAACTGAGAATAACCAGCAGCGCTATGGTAAACCAAACAGCCATGGTTTTAAATTTCTCTTTATCGGTTTTTAGTCGTTTTGCCTTACCTGAGCCAACGGTGATAATGCCTACTGCTATAATCATCATGGTAACGTGTTCCATCCCAAAAAAACGTATTACGCGCTCGTGTACTGCCGTACCAAAATTATGCAGAAAGTAGGATACTATAGGGCTAATAAAGTAAAGGCATAGGCCCAGCACAAACTGTATATGCGCAAAACTGGTGGCAATCGTTCTAACCCGGTCATCAAATGTGGTAAACTCTTTGTTTAACAACCAACCCCTGTAGGCCCAAAATAGGGCAAATAGCAAGCTGCCTAAAACCGGCCAGCGGGTTAGTGAGTGTAAAGTTAGTAAGGTTGAATACATATTGATGTAGACGAATATCGACGCAAAACATTTTAAATGTTTACAATTTAACCAGGACAATGGATAAATAATCACTTACTCAAAACTTTTTCTGAAATTAGCCGCCGATGAAAACCGAATTGTTTATTCCCTGCTTTATAGATCAGCTTTTTCCGGATACTGCATTTAATACTGTTAAATTATTGGAGAAGGCGGGTTGCGAAGTGCATTATAACCCAGAGCAAACCTGTTGCGGTCAGCCTGCATTTAACGCGGGTTTTTGGGACGAAGCCAAAACCGTAGGGCGCAAATTTTTAGATGGTTTTTCAGAAGACAGCGTGATAGTTACGCCATCTGCATCATGCACCGGCATGGTCAAAAATTATTATAACGATCTGTTTACCAACACCACCGTGCATAACCATTGCCGAGCAGTACAGGGTAATATTTTTGAACTGTCAGACTTTTTGGTGAATATAATTCATTACGACAGCTTCGGCGCTGAGCTGGAGGGCAGGGCTGTTTATCATGACAGTTGCTCCGCGCTACGCGAGTGCAAGATCAAAGAAGAGCCGAGGCAACTTTTATCAAAAGTACTGGGTTTAGAATTGGTTGAACTACAACAAGGTGAAACCTGTTGTGGCTTCGGCGGTACCTTCGCGGTTAAATTTGATGCCATATCAGCCGCCATGGCCCAGCAAAAGGTTGATTTTGCTATAGAGGCGGGTGCCGATTACATTATTTCTACTGATGCATCATGCCTGATGCACTTGCAAAGCTATATCGATAAAAACAGCCTTTCTATTAAAACTATGCACCTGGCAGATGTACTGGCGCATGGATGGGGGAATGTTTAGCTGATTGCGGATTTTCAGTTAATAGTATTCGAGAAATTTGTTATCATCAAAACTCCTTCCTTGGGGAAGGGTGCGGCTGCTTGTGAATTGGCGGGAAGGGGTTAACAAATTGGCAAAACCCCTTCCTCCTCCTTCCCCGGGGAAGGAATCGCACGGCCCATTGCTTTTTTTCAATCTTCCAACATCATTAATTTTTAATTCCGGATTTATTTATTGGCAATCAATTTGCTGATTGTTTTATATGCAACGCTATCAATCAGCAGAAAAAAACACAGGGGTAATAGCTTATCAAATTATGCCCGATGAAATAATTGTAAAATTTCGCGATGGCTCGGTTTACCTGTATACTGCTGCAAGTACAGGCAAAAAACACATCGCCCAAATGCAAACCTTAGCCAAAAAAGGAGAGGGGCTTACTACCTACATTAACCAGCACGTACGCGAAAATTATAAGGAGAAGCTGGCTTAATTGGTTTGTAAAATTATTCCTTATAGTGATAATTTAAAATGGGGGCATGATGCTTGCATTAAAATTTACACATAAGAACAGGGAGCTATGGAAAATTGGATGTATTATACAGTGGCAATTTTTGTAATTGTGATGATCTACCTATTAGCGTTTGGCGGAGCAGCAATGGTTGGCGGTAAGTTTGATAACTGGAAAAGCCGGGTTAGGCAAAAGCGCTTTTGGAGCTTCAGATGGAAAAGGAAAAGGCTTGAGCGTTATTGATCGTTTGTTAAAAGCGATTGGTACAACCGGTAATTCTCATCATCAAAACACACAAAAATTACTTTTTTTACCTGTTGGTTGGCATTTAAAAAATATTTAACCGTAGCCACGGCAATTACCGCTGCTTCGGATTTTGGAAAGTGATAGATGCCTGTGCTTATATTGGGGAAGGCAATAGTTTCAACACCATTTTCAACTGCTACTTTTAAACTGTTGCTGTAAGCATTGGCCAGTAAATGCCGGGCCTTTTGGTCATTACTTTTGCTCCACACCGGGCCAACGGTATGTATAACATATTTGGCGGGCAAATTGCCGCCTGTGGTAATTACGGCTTCGCCGGTTTTGCAGCCGCCCTGCCTTTCGCGTATCTTGTAGCAATCCTCTAAAATGCCTTTACCACCCGCCCGGTGAATAGCCCCGTCAACACCGCCACCGCCAAGCAGACTGGTATTTGCCGCATTTACAATCGCATCGGCTTTTACTTTTGTAATGTCTCCTTGAATAACTTCAATTTTGCTCCCCATAAAGGTAATACATATTGCGGGGGTAACTGGTTTTAATACTTTAAAGGATATTTAATGTGTACTTGCCGGGGTTTTAACTAAGTACATTTTAAACTGATTGTTACCCTTGGTTCCCACCCATTGCATGTGTTGTTTGTCTTTTTTAATGATCATCACCGCCATGGAATCCACAGCTTTACTTTTTCCAAAAATGGTGAGGTTTAATTTGTGTGCCTTCTCATCATATTTATACATGGCGCGTTGAGCTCGTGCCGGTTCAAAAACGTACGGGTTTGGCGATAAAGCTATCCCGCCATGTTCCTCTATGTAAATGCATTTCCAGGCGGTACTATCGGTAACCCAGGCATTTTCATTAACAAATTGCCCGTTTCGCTCCAGTTTTTCAACCTTCCATTTTCCAACAAAATCAATTGGCTTTTCGTACATAATATACCTGTATATAGTAAAAAAGGATAATGCTATGACGACTACTCTTATCACCCATTTGAAAAAAGAGAATTGCAGCGCCGGTAAATTATTGGCGGTATTAAAAAATAGGCGAATAATTGGCTCGCGGTTGAGTACAAGTAAGTAGGTTAACGCGGCGGTAAGTATTACAGACACTAAAAACGCGCCTACCGCTATGCTGTAAAATGCATTAATAAGCACAATGTTTAGCATTACAGGCATAAGCACAAACAAACCCAGTAAGGTAGTGCGCCTAAACAGCAATAATATGGCGCCACCAATTTGCAATACCGCTAAAATTATAGCCAGTTTATACGAATAGCCAAAGTAATTCCAGGTGAGTTCAAAACCGCTGAGGCTGCCTACGGGGGTATCATTACGCGAGTACATTACGGCAAACTGCGTTTTTAATATTTTAGCAAAACCATAAGTTGCTACGGTATAAGCTACGCTATAACGTATTACGCCAACCAACCAGGCGTGAAGAACTGCATACGGAAAATCCTCGTTGTCGGCATGATAGTTCCATGCAATTAATAATATTATGGCCGCTGCTATTACAATTATGCCCAACACAAGCGCCGCGTTAGGCGGAATAGAGCCATTAAGAAAATATAGCATTAGTAAAAGGCCTGCGCAGCTAAAAAAGCAATCGCATACTTTAACACCAAGGTTTATTTGCTTTTTTGTAATGAGTGGGTTGGTCATAAGGGTTTATATGTAATGCAATATAAGTGATATTGCCTTAATACGACAATATCAACACTTCACCTTATCAAAAAAATTCCTAAATTCGCATCATAAAATTAAGATCGCATTAGTAGGCGATCGACTAAAAAAGTAAAGTTTTAAACCGGGTGGTTTTAAAAAGCCTTTCCCTTCCGGGGAGAGGTTGGAGAGGGGCTGCCCAAATCATGTTTGTAGATGATCAAGATTACACTACCCGACGGTTCCGTTCGTGAGTACGAACAGGGAACTACTTCTATGCAGATAGCGCTGTCTATCTCTGAAGGTTTAGCACGAAACGTATTAGCAGCCGAAGTTGATGGCGAGGTTTGGGATGCCAGCCGCGCTATTGAAAAAGACTCGCAGGTTAAATTATTAACGTGGAACGATGTTAAAGGCAAATCAACCTTTTGGCATTCATCCGCCCACTTAATGGCCGAAGCTTTGGAGGCTTTGTATCCGGGTACCAAATTCGGTATCGGCCCCGCAATTGAGACCGGCTTTTACTATGATGTAGATTTTGGCGACAAGGTTTTCTCATCAGAAGAGTTTAAAAAGATAGAAGATAAAATATTGGAGTTGGCTAAGGCTAAGGAGGAGTTTACCCGAAAACCCGTTAGCAAAGCCGATGCGATAGCTTATTTTACAGAAAAAGGGGATGAGTACAAGCTGGATCTGATTAAAGACCTGCCCGATGGTGCCATCACTTTTTATACACAAGGTAACTTTACTGACCTGTGCCGCGGGCCGCACATTCCCAACACAGGCTTTGTAAAGGCGGTTAAACTGATGAGTGTTGCAGGTGCCTACTGGCGCGGCGACGAGAGCAGAAAGCAGCTTACCCGTATCTACGGTGTTACTTTCCCTAAAGCAAGCGAACTGACTGAATATCTGCGTGTTTTAGAGGAAGCCAAAAAGCGTGATCACCGTAAATTAGGTAAGGAGTTGGAGCTGTTTGCCTTCTCAGAAAAGGTGGGCATGGGTTTACCGTTGTGGTTACCAAAAGGCACTGCCTTGCGCGAACGGTTGACTAACTTTTTGCAAAAAGCACAGATTAAGGCAGGGTATGAGCAGGTAATTACACCGCACATCGGTCATAAAAATCTGTATGTAACCTCGGGCCACTATGAAAAATATGGTGCCGATTCGTTTCAGCCCATAAAAACCCCGCAGGAGGGGGAGGAGTTCTTTTTAAAACCGATGAACTGCCCGCACCACTGCGAGATCTATAAAACAAAACCGCGCTCTTACAAAGATCTTCCCGTTAGGTTGGCAGAGTTTGGTACCGTTTACCGTTACGAGCAAAGCGGCGAGCTGCATGGTTTAACCCGTGTGCGTGGCTTTACGCAGGATGACGCGCACTTATTCTGTCGCCCTGACCAGGTTAAGGATGAATTTAAAAAAGTTATCGACCTGGTATTGTATGTGTTTGGTGCCTTAGGGTTTGAAGACTATACTGCTCAGATCTCATTACGCGATCCTGAAAATAAAGCTAAATACATAGGTAGTGATGAAAACTGGGCCCTGGCAGAATCCGCTATTATTGAAGCTGCAGAGGAGAAAGGTTTAAAAACTGTAGTTGAGTTAGGCGAGGCTGCATTCTATGGCCCCAAGCTTGATTTTATGGTAAAGGATGCCATTGGCCGTAAATGGCAATTGGGCACCATCCAGGTAGATTATAACCTGCCCGAGCGCTTCGAGTTGGAGTATACAGGCAGCGATAATCAGAAGCATCGCCCGGTAATGATCCACCGTGCGCCGTTTGGCTCTATGGAGCGCTTTGTTGCAGTATTGATTGAGCATTGCGCAGGTAATTTCCCGCTGTGGTTGTCGCCGGAGCAGTTTATTATATTGCCTATCTCAGAAAAGTATGAAGATTATGCAAAAAAACTTTCAGATGAGTTAAAAGATTCCGATATTTGCGGGCTAATTGACTTTAGGGATGAAAAGATAGGTCGCAAAATACGCGATGCTGAAGTCAAAAAGATCCCATATATGCTGATAGTTGGTGAAAAAGAGGCCGAGCAAGGTGAGGTTTCTGTTCGCAGACATGGACAAGGCGATCTGGGAAGTATGAGTGTAGAAGATTTAAAAAAACAAATAATAAAAGAAATAACCGTATAACTTGGCATTAAACAAACCATTCAACAGAGGACCAAGGCTTCCTTTCAAGAAGAAAGAAGCTGAACACAACATTAATCAATTTATCAGAGCTGCCGAAGTTCGTTTGGTAGGCGATAATGTAGAAACGGGTGTTTATGCGTTAAAAGACGCTTTAGCGATAGCTGAAGAGCAAGAGTTGGATCTGGTTGAGATATCTCCAAACGCTGTTCCGCCGGTTTGTAAAGTAACAGACTATAATAAGTTTATTTACGAGCAGAAGAAGAAGCTTAAAGAGATAAAAAGCAACGCCAAACAAACGGTTATTAAAGAAATACGCTTCGGGCCGAACACGGATGACCATGACTTTGATTTTAAATTGAAGCATGCAACCAAGTTTTTAGAAGCAGGCGAAAAAGTAAGAGCTTACGTGCACTTTAAAGGCCGTGCAATTGTTTACAAGGAGCAGGGCGAAATATTGCTGCTGCGTTTTGCACAAGCTTTAGAAGAAGTAGGCAAAGTAGAGCAATTACCAAAGCTGGAAGGAAAACGGATGTTTTTAACCGTTGCCCCTAAGGCCGCCAAAAAATAGGTTGGTTATACGTTAGACGTTTTACGTTGTACGTGTTAGTCAAAAAGAAAGAAAGTAAAAACGTTGAACGTATTACGTAAAACGTTTAACAAAGATAAAGCGTTGAGAAACGCCTGTAACTAACAAAAATAAATAACGACATGCCAAAAATGAAAACCAATTCCAGTGCTAAAAAGCGTTTTAAGCTTACTGGAACCGGTAAAATTGCAAGAAAGAGCGCTTTTAAAAGCCACATCTTAACCAAGATGAGCACTAAACGTAAGCGTAATCTTACCCACACTACATTAGTATCTGATGCTGATATGGGTAACGTAAAACGTATGCTTGCAATCGGAAAGTAATTAACAAATTAATTAACCAGGTATTAGAGTATTAAAGTTCGTTAATACGGCACTCACTACCAAAAACAACAAAAAATGCCACGTTCAGTTAACGCCGTAGCGTCCAGAAGACGCAGGAAAAGGATCATGAACCTCGCCAAAGGTTATTGGGGTTCACGCAGCAAGGTTTACACCATTGCTAAAAACACAGTAGAAAAAGGTTTACAATATGCTTACCGCGACCGTAAGACCAAAAAACGCGAATTCCGCGCGCTTTGGATACAACGTATCAACGCAGGTGCACGTCAGTATGGTATCTCTTACTCACAATTAATGGGTAAGTTAAATGCTAAAAACATCGGTTTAAACCGTAAGGTATTAGCTGATTTAGCTATGAACAACCCTGACGCTTTTAAAGCAGTTGTTGACGCAGTAAAATAAATTATTTTGATTTCACCGGTTTAAGGTGATTTCGCAGATCTATAAGGCTTCCCGAGAATTCGGGGAGCTTTTTTTGTTTAGGCTCATTTCTGAGCGACAACAAAATAGGGCGTAAGCCGCATTTTATTTTTCCTAACGCTATTTCCAAATCAGGTTGTTTTGTTACTTTAGAGTAATAAAAGTAGCATTGTATATGCTGCACAGCCAGTTACGTTATCATTTACAAAAACTTGTTATTACTTAAACACTGCCTGCCTAAGCTAGCAATTATTAATATGCCGCTACCTCGTTTTGTCAAAACCCTGGTGTTTGTTGTTGCATTGCTATTTTTTGTGTTACAAATACATGCCCAAAGCGCTAATAATGTGTATACCATTACAGTGCTGAACGACAAAATGCAACCGCTTGAAAATGTTGTTGTAATGCAATTACAGGCTCCCGATGATAAGCTTGTTAAAACTGACGTTACCGATCAAAACGGCGAGGTAAAATTCAGGATAGATATACCGGGCGATTACCGTTTTGCAACGCAGCTAATGGGTTATAATGACGGACTAACCGCCGCTTATACTTTACCAGGCAAAATTATGGCTGCTACCATTAACCTTTCAGCGGCTTCAATTGATTTGAAAGAGGTTAATATTAGTGGCAAACGCATGTTTTTAGAGATGCAACCCGGCAAAATGGTAGTTAATGCAGGCAGCAGCATTTCAAACGCGGGAACTAACGTACAAGAGTTTTTACCAAGATTACCGGGTGTGTCTGTTGATAAAAGCGGAACCATCAGCCTGCGCGGAAAAGCAAAGGTGCTGGTACTGATAGATGGCAGGCAGATCTATTTGTCCGGCGAAGACCTGCTTAACAGACTTAGCGGCATAAGTTCATCACAAATACAACAGGTGGAGTTGATCTTCAATCCATCTGCCAAGTATGATGCCAGCGGGAACGCGGGCATTATCAATATAATAACCAAAAAGAACGGACAAAATGGGTTCAACGGCAATGTTAGCGTTTCAGGTAATCAGGGTAAATATTTTAAGACGGCTGATTTTATTAATCTGAACTTTAAAACGGGCAGGTTCAGCTCATTTTTTGATTACTCGGCCAACGTAGATAATAATTATACTGATGTTTATGACACCCGAGACTACATAGCTTACGGCAGGTTAGAAATGACGACCCGCATAAAGGTAAAAAAGGTTAACACCGATCTCAGAACCGGTACAGATTACCAGCTATCTGATAAAAGCAGTGTTGGCTTAACCTTGAGCGCATCAACTTTTGACAGGGATCACCCCGGTTACGCGGAGGCTAAATGGCTGGACAATACGGGTAAGGTAATTTCAACCAATTCGCTAAGCAATAATTTTGTAGACGGTTTAAAAAACATTGGCGCAAGCTTAAATTTTAACAGTGAGTTAAGCCAAACGCAGCATTTTTCTGTTGATGTAGATGCTTTGAAATATAATGCCTATAACGATCAAACCACCACAAACCAGGAATTATCGCCCGGCGGCAATTTAACGGGAAGTATTGTGCATTTCCCCACAACTATTAATATTTACGCGGGCAAGGCCGATTACAGCCTGCAGCTGGATAAGAACAAACGCTTTGAAACCGGCGTAAAATTATCCAGAAGCAATACGGATAATATATCAGACTATAGAAATTACGATGGCGCGCTGCAATCTAAAGACCTTTCAAACAGTTACCGTTATTTTTATAACGAGCATATTTACGCGTTGTACTCTAATTTGAATATTACGGGCCAAAAAATAAACGCGCAACTGGGTTTAAGGTATGAAAATTCGCAGTATACATCGCAGATCACTGATAACTTAGCCGGCAGAAATAATTCGTTTACCACTAATTACGGTAGTCTTTTCCCATCATCAACCCTAAGTTATAAGGTTGATTCGGTTAACTCGTTTACCCTGGCGGCAGGGCGTCGTATAGACAGGCAAACCTTTAAAACCTTAAATCCGTTTTTACTGTTTTTAAATAACTACACTTTAGAGGGAGGGAATGCGGATCTGAAGCCACAGTTTAGCTGGAACTTTGATCTTAGCCATTCGTGGAAAGATAAAATTATTACCACCCTATCATACAATACCACAAAAAATTATATGGCGGGCTCGTCGCTGGGTACAACCGGGCCGCAGGTACTTGTAAATACTATAAACGTAAATAATGTACAAAACATAGGCTTATCGGTAGCTACACAATTTGAAATGGCCGCGTGGTGGTCGGCTACTGCTTCAGGGTCTGTTAATTATAAAAAATTTAGTGGCTACAAAGACTGGCAAATTCAAACATCAATTACCCAATTCCAGCTGAATGTTGGTAACCAGTTTACCATTAGCAAAAGTGTTAGCGCCGAACTTACCGGCAATTATATTTCAAAAAGCAGGCCCGAGCTGCTATCGGTGGAATTGCCCACGGGAAATGTTTCCGTAGGACTTTCAAAAACAGTGCTTAATGGAAGCGGCTCTGTTAAACTTTATGGCCGCGATCTATTTTACAACTCGGCAACCCGGGCACTATCTGACATTCGCACAGGTACTGACTATGCCGTGTTTAAGCGCGATTTTAGATATGTCGGAATCAGTTTTAGCTACCGCTTTGGCAAAACCATGAAAGACCGCAAGCGCTCTGACGGAAGCGCCGCTGAGGAGAGCGGGAGGGCGCAGTAAAATAGTATTAAGGCATGGCGTAGCGTAAAAAGGCTTTCCGGTTTTCGGGGAGCCTTTTTTGTTGTAGCAAATTGTACTATTTTAGCCGCACCAATATTTAAAACTTAAAATTAATGATAACGAAAAGATACTGGATAGGAATTTGCCTTGCCTTTAGCGTGCTTGCATCCTGTCGCAACGCCCAAAACAATAATGAAAATGACGGAGTTGATTCTTTAGTAACCAGAACCAGAGGACAGATTTGGGGGATGATGAAGATTGATGACACTCCCGCACAGCAAGTATCCGGTTTAGTAAAAACAAAAGTTTATGCTGTAAACGTATTTGCAGAAAAGCTTGCGGAAGAACCAACACTAAAAAACTGGCAATCGGTATTAACTTCTGCCAAGCGCGATAGCAGCCATATCTACATCAGCCAAAATTTAGATAAAGTTGCCGTTAACGCTATCATAAGCAGCGCTACGCAACAAGCTAAAAGCACCAACGCTTTGATCAGCAACTTAAAAGAGCTATCGGCAAGTGGAGTGGCGCTTAATTTTGGTGATGTAAACGCTCAGGATACATCGCGATATTTAACCTACATAAAAAAATTAGCGGGGGCTTTACATGCCGAAAAATTTGAACTTGCTATAGTCGTACCTCCGGTGAATTCATTTGATGTAAAAACACTCACCTCATTAGAGGTTGCTGCCGACTACCTGCTTTTTGATTTTAGCACTACCGGAAACGACGCAAGCCAGGCAATAGTTGACTTTAAGGGCATTGAACAAACCAGCATGATAGATGCTATTACCCATACGCTCACATCAAATATCAATCCGCGTAAATTACTGCTTGTTTTTTCTTCTGATGATGAAAACCTGGACATGCGTTGTAAGTTTGTTATACGTCTTGGCCTGAATGGGGTAGTAATTAACTATTCGGGCAAAAAAAGCGACCCAAATCTTAACGCGATTTTGAAGGAAAAATTTGTTTATGTGGATACGGTGCGGAAGGGGCAGTAAAGATTAGTTTTTTTGATTTCAGAGATAAATAAAAGGCCCCGTTTTCGGGGCCTTTTTGATGCAATTTGTGTGAGCGTAATGTTTGTGTTTAGCTTTTAACCCCTACCTTATGATTGGCCGTGCCGTTGCGGTGCACAGGCTTTAAACTGGTATCAATATCCATGTATTGTTTAAAATTACGTACATCGGTATCAACCATATTTTTAAATACAGGGTTTAGCACATGGGCCACGCCGGCGCCCAATCCTCCCGCAGGCGGCTGATAGCTGATGATCACATCAACAATAGTTCCTTTTCCGTCGGCAGCATCTCTAAAGAACACCTTGCCCGCATTATCAATTATTGAGTCGGGCAGAGAACTCCAGCCAATCACTTCGCCTGGCTTATCTTTTACTATTTGGGCATCCCAGCTTACGGTACCCACACCTGTAGGCAATCGTAATACCCAGTGTGAGCGGGTGTCGTCTACTTCCTCTACACTTTCCAGGTGGTTCATAAACAGAGGGAGGTTATCCAGCTTGCGCCAAAAGTTGTAAACCTCTTTACGGGGCTTATCAATAACAAATGCCGATTTAATGGTGACGTCAACAGGCTCTTGACTATTTTTGCCGATAGATTCATAAATATCGCAATGACCACTTATGCCACGGTTGAGCAAATAGCTGCCGGCGCCCAATTTGAACAAGCTAAAAAGCGGACTTTTAAAAAGCCCCTTCAAGCCCGAAAATGTCATTTTAACGCCTACAGCGATAGAAATATACCGCTCCGGCCAGTTCAGATTGATCTCATCCTCCTTTAACGGAAGCGATTTATAATCCTGTATTGTGGGTGTTAACGTTCTTGTTGCCATAGTAATTAGTTAACAACGGATATAGCGTAAGGTTTTGGTTGAGATAAAACAGGTTGTTTGCCATGGATACTTATTGTACATTTGCCATGCTTTAGGTTTCCTGCCAGATAACAATCGTCAGGAATTAAAAGGGAATACAGTGTAAATCTGTAACTGTCCCGCAGCTGTAAGCTCCATAACCAAACGTCCAATCAATTGGTCACTATCCTTTAACTAAGGGATGGGAAGGCCGGACAGGAGGGGAGCAAGTCAGAAGACCTGCCCATAGCCATATTAATTCACAGCTTTCGGGGATTGAAGCTTGGATGTGAAATACGCCAATTATCGGCGTGTTCTCATTCTGACGTATCCTTTCCCCTGCGCTGTAAGTTTTATTTGTAAGCGTGAAAAAATCAGTAATACCGTGTGTAAAATCAGTAACCTGCAAACTGGCGTGGGTATTGGCTGTATTACCCTTTCATCAGGCCTTAGCACAATCAGACACTACCAGAAAACTTAGGGAGGTTACCATCTCCTCATCACGGACTGAAATGTTGAAAAGCATAACACCCGCCCAGCAAATTAAAGCCGAACAATTTATCCGTTATGGCGCGTTTAACGTAGCCGATGCTATTCGTGGCTTTTCGGGGGTGGCTGTTAAAGATTACGGCGGCGTGGGCGGCTTAAAAACCGTTTCGGTACGTGGCCTTGGCGCTAACCACACCGCAGTGTTGCTGGACGGAATACAAATTAACGATGCCGAGAACGGACAAATCGACCTGAGCAAGTTTAATCTAAACAACGTTCAGGAGATAGCGCTTTACAACGGCCAGCCATCAGATATTAATCAGCCTGCAAGATCATTTGCTTCGGCAAGCGTGTTGTCTATAAAAACAATAAAACCTGATCTGACAGCAGAGAAACCTTATTCAATTACGGCGGGGATAAAAGCCGGGTCATTTGGTTTGATGAACCCTTACATGCAATGGCAGCAGCGTTTGAGCAATCAATGGTCGTTTATTGTTAACGGATATACCGAAAACGCGAATGGTAAATATCCTTATACCGAAAACGATGGCATTAATAATGTGCGTAAAGACAGGGTAGCCGCCGATGTTAAAATACAACAAATTGATGGCGCGGCTTATTGGATGGGTACGGATAGCAGCAAGTTTAGCCTGCGGGTAAATTATTACCATGCCAACAGAGGCCTGCCGGGGGCGGTTGTGTTATATGTGCCCACCCCGGAAGGGCAACGGCTGTGGAACAATGATTTTTTTGCGCAGTCAGGCTATCAAAAAAGTTGGGCCAACGGCTTCCGGCTGCTTGTAAATGCTAAGTATGCCAACAACTACCTGCATTATTATAATCCGCAGTTTTTTAACGCTGCCGGCTTTTTAGATCAGCATTTCCGTCAGCAGGAGTTTTATCAATCGGCTTCGCTGGCTTATATCATCGCCAAAAACTGGGAAGTATCTTACGCTGCCGACCTGGTTATAAATAATATGACTGCTAACCTGCCATCATTTAAATATCCCACACGCACTACGGTGTTAAATGTATTGGCTACTAATGTTAAATTGGGTAAGCTAACGTTACAGGGAAGTTTGCTCAACAGCAATATTAATGAAAGCGTGGCTACCGGCACCACCATTCCCAGCCGTAACGTATTCTCGCCAACTTTGATGGCCAATTACAAGATCAATGATCCGTTAACTGTTAGGGTATTTTACAAGAATATATTCCGCGTGCCAACCTTTAATGAGCTGTATTACAATTTTATAACCAACACTAAATTAAAACCGGAGTTTGTTGATCAGCTGGATGCCGGGCTTACCTACAGTAAAAACCTTTTCGGCGCGGTGGAGTATCTTTCAATAACTGCCGATGTGTATTACAATAAGGTAAAAGACAAAATAATATACACGCCTAATGTGTATTCAGGCTCCGCGCAAAATATAGATAAAACGGAAGGAGTAGGGGCAGATATCGGCATTCGTACAGAAAGTAACATGGGCAAGCTATACAAGGGTTTACTGGCCCTTAACTATTCCTATCAGCGGGCAATGAATTTTAGTTTTCCTACGGAGTCAACCTATAAAAATCAATTGCCTTATACGCCGCAGCATCTTGTTAATTTAAATGTAGGGGTTAGCAGAAAGGGTTGGGGGTTGTATTATAACCAGATGTTCTCTTCGTTGCGCTTTTATAATAACAACAACAGTTATTACAAAGACGAGTATCTGCCGGCTTATGCATTGGCTGATCTGTCGTTGGTTTATAAAGGGAAATATAGGCGGTTGCCCATATTGGTTTCGGCAGAGGTAAATAACCTGTATAACGAAAATTATGTGGTAGTGCGCAGTTACCCTATGCCCGGCAGATCATTCAGAATTTCATTTCAAATAACTATCTAATAAATAACCATGAAACAATTTAAACTCAACTACCTGTTAATTACCTTAGCCTTTGTTAGCCTACTGGCATCGTGTAAAAAAGATAAAGATCCGGAGTTTAGGCTTCCAACCCAGGGCGTTTATGTGCTTAGCCAGGGCAATTTTAATCAGAATAACAGCACGTTAAGTTATTATGATTACCGCGACAAAACTACCAACCCCGACATTTATCAATCTTCTAACGGCGTTAAACTGGGCGATACCGGGAATGATGTTGGTATTTACGGAAGCAAAATGTATATCGTTGTTAACAACTCAAACCGCGTAACTATTGCAGATGCTAAAACAGCCAAATTAAACAAGCAGATAACCATTGCCCAACCCCGCTTTGTTGTGTTTTATGATAAGAATGCCTTTGTAACATCATACAACGGAACAGTTTCTGTTATTGACACTGCATCGCTTACTATTACTAAAACCATTACCGTTGGGCGTAACCCAGAGCAAATGGCAATATCAAACGGCAAGTTATATGTGGCAAATTCAGGCGGACTTGATTTTAGCTACAATTTTGATAAAACGGTATCTGTTATTGATTTAACTACCCTTGCCGAAACTAAAAAAATAACTGTTACCGATAACCCGGTAAGTTTAGCTGCGGATAGCTACAACAATATATACGTGCTGTCAATGGGTAATTATGGAGGAGACGCTACCCATCCGCCTATTGACCCGGGTATGACTGTAATAAATGCGCAAACGGATGTAGTCAGATCAAAGCCTGCTGTAAGTTTAGGCTACAGCGTACCTATTTTGGCGCAAGGCGATTTTGTTTACTTCCCAACGGCTGATAATAAGATAGCCATGTTCAACGCTAAAACACAGACCATGGAACGCGCCAATTTTATTACCGATGCCACAACTGTTACAACACCATTTGCTTTGGCATTTGATAAGTTGACCAATCAGATATTTATTGCTGATGCAAAGGACTATTCATCTAATGGTAGTTTATATGTTTATGATGTAACGGGTAAAATGGCTTATTCAGTTACCACAGGCATCATTCCCGGTAAAATAGCCTTTATCAACAAGTAAGCTATTGCCGTTTTATTTAATGCGATAAATAACTAATTTTACTCCATCAATTTCAATTATGTCATTAGAGAAAATTAACACCCGTACCCTGATTCTTATTTTGATGATAGTGGCAGCCACTGCCATGCGCTTTGTAAGCTATGAGTATAAGTGGATGAGTAACTTTAGTCCGGTTGGGGCGATAGCCATGTTTGGCGGGGTTTACTTTACTGATAAATGGAAAGCATACGTTGTGGTGTTACTATCGCTTTATGCAAGCGATGTGGTTATTAATCATTTTTATACCAACAGCTGGATATTTTTTACCGGCGATACCTTTTGGAACTGTGTGTGCTTCTGCATGATGGTATTTATAGGATCGCGTATTAAAAACCTGAACATTGTTAGCTCGCTGATCATTCTGTTAGCGCCGGTAACTATACACTGGCTGATTATGGACATGCCGTGGATAAATGATGCGGGCGGTTTGTACCCTAAAACTTTGGCGGGCTATGGCGCGGCGTTAATTGCCGCCATTCCGTTTGAAAAGAATATGCTGCTGGGAGATGCCGTATTTGGCCTGATACTTTTTGGCGGATTTGAATTGGCTAAAAAGAAGTACGGCGCATTACGCAACCGCACCGAACTGGCCTTGTAAGATCAGCGTTAGATGATATTTTAAAGCGACCAGCCAACTGGTCGCTTTTTTTATGAAATTGGAATAATGAAAAAGAAGATAGTTGTTTTAACGGGTGCCGGGATAAGTGCCGAGAGCGGTCTGCAAACCTTTAGAGGAAGCGACGGCCTGTGGGAGGGTCACCGCATTGAGGATGTAGCTACCCCCGAGGCTTGGGCAGCCAATCCCGCGCTGGTGCAAAACTTTTACAACATGCGGCGCAAAGGGGTTTTAGAAGCCGCACCCAACGCCGCGCATACAGCGCTGGTGGCGCTGGAAGATAAATTCGATGTTACCATCATTACCCAAAACATAGATGATCTGCATGAGCGGGCGGGCTCCGGTAATGTAATGCATTTGCATGGGGTTATTACGCGCTCGCAGTCGAGCATTAATCCTGAGCTCACTTACCCTATTGAGGGTTGGGAGTTAAAGATGGGAGAGACGTGCGAATTAGGCTCGCAACTGCGGGCGCATGTGGTTTGGTTTGGCGAGGCGGTACCTATGATAGAACCGGCTATCCGTTTATGCGCGGCTGGTGATCTGTTTATCCTGATCGGTTCTTCGCTGGCGGTTTACCCGGCCGCCGGGTTGATCAACGCTGTGCCGCGGGCGGTTGTTAAATATATTGTCGATCCTGTTATTCCGGATGTGCGGGTTAATAATCTCATCAAAATAGAGGAGAGGGCAACCGCTGGTATCCCGGGGTTAGTAGCTCAGTTATTGGCACAACCATAGCGCGCGCTGTTGCAGAAATATTGGCAACACTTTGCAACACCTGCAACAGCAGTTTTTATATCTATTTGATTATTAAGTTTTTACAACTATTATAAGTTTAAACATGCAACACTTTGCAACACACTTATTCGTCAGGACGTTTAGCTGTAATAGGCCATCAAATATTTGATTATCAAAGTATTGTGATTCGCAAAAATTGACACTTTTTTGCAACACCTAATTAGGAGTTAACATCCCGGAAAACCTTCGTCATCCTAAACACTTGCCACTCACTACTGACAAAGTAGTGTCACCATTTGTGATTTATAAGATACTTACCTTGCGTAAAACCTTAAAATATGGATCACAGATATGCAGCCCTTTACCCATCTCGCCCCGCAGAAATAGAACTGATAAGAGATATGGCGCGCGGCGCTTTAACCGCCAAACAAAAAAAGCAATTAACAAAAGAACTCAATCAGCCTGAAATCGACAATAAAGACGCATTTATCATGCGTCCGGCTGCCGACTGGCTTACGCCCGGCGCAACATGCTCGTCGCCCGATAAGCTTTTTGGCGATTTTTGGTATAGGGGAGAGCTTTGCATCCTTTTTGCTGATACCAATGTGGGCAAATCAATACTGGCAGTGCAAATAGGCAATGCATTGGCCGGCGGCGAAGCGATTGAACAACTTGGCGCCGAACTACCGCCCGAGCCTGTACTTTATTTTGATTTTGAACTAAGCGCCGCGCAGTTTGAAAGCAGGTATACCAGTAACAGTAATGGCCGTTATGCGTTTAACAGCAATTTTTACCGGGTAGTTCTAAATCCGGATGCCGTAGGAGCCGGGCGCTTTAAAAATTACGCCGAGTACATGACTAACGCGCTCGAAAACATCATTATAACAAGCAAGGCGCGTACAATTATTTTAGATAATATTACCTGCATGGAAGCAGCACCCAGGCTGCCGAGAGTGCCATAACGCTGATGCGGAACCTGCAGGCCATCAAAAACAGGTATCAGTTGTCTATCCTGGTGCTGGCCCACACGCCCAAGCGTAACCAGGCCCGCCCTATAACACGCAATGATCTGCAAGGCAGCAAAATGCTGCTCAATTTTGCTGATAGTGCCTTCGCCATTGGCGAAAGTCAGACCACCGCGGGCACCCGCTATCTTAAACAGATAAAACAACGCAGCGGCAGGCAGTATTACGGACAAGAAAATGTAAGCCTTTGCAGCATTGTAAAGCAGGGCAGCTTTTTAAAATTTGATTTTAATGGGTTTGATAACGAGGCGGCCCATCTGCAGCATTATAACCAACAGCAGCGCCGCGACATGGAGGAACGCATTTTGTTGCTGCACAAACAGGGGCACAGCGTGCGTACCATTTCTGCGCAAACCAATGTGTATTATACCAGCGTTCACAGGTTGATCAGGAAGTTTGAGAAAGACGGGGATTAGCGGTATAAGGCCATTACCCCTACAAATCCACAATACATCAATCGTTCCCGCCGGAACGTAAATTTCTTTTTAATAAACTACCAACCAGAAGTTCCCTTGGAACGAGTTTGCTTTCTCGGCCCATCCAGCAATGTCATCAAGTTAATGAAGCTCCGTAAGGAGCTAAAAGTCGGTAGCAAATAGAAACGAAAAAAACGTGCCGTAGGTACGATACTTAGGAAGCATACCTACGGCATGCTACGTTCATTTTCCTATTTTCTACCGACCTTTTGCGTCTACGACGCATGCTATTGCTTAGTTTATACTTCATTATTCGATATTGGACATTTGATGTTCTGCATTAAAATTCGTTCGATCGATTAACTTGATTAGATAGTATCGAGATATTTAGTGGTCAACTATTTAAAGAGATAATTACCTATTTTAGCTGCAACCAATTACACTTCCAATGAAAATATCTTTCGTTTTAGCCGCGTTATGCTTAACAACAACGGCATTTGCAGAATCGCCCAAAAAAATACTGGTCGCTCCCGGCACTTTAACCGCTACGTCAGCAACAGTAGTGTGGGATAAACCCGTTAACAGCGCCGATATCGCAAGCTATCATCTTATTGTTAATAAAAAGGACATAGCCATGTCCACACGGTGCAATTTCAGGTTTAAAAACTTATCACCTTTAACCAACTATACCTGCGAGATAAGCGCGGAAGGTAAGGATGGCAAGTTTAGGCCCACAGGGCTTATGGTAAAATTTAAAACAACCGCGCAGGGCAAAATACTCAACGTACTTACATTTGGTGCCAAAGGTGATGGCACGACGTTAAACACCAAAGCCATACAGGCAGCCATTGATGTCTGCCCGGCAGGTGGTACAGTGCTAATACCATCAGGTACCTTTATAAGCGGTGCACTGTATCTAAAAAGTAAAATGACGCTTGATATAGCCAGGGGAGCCACGCTAAAAGGCAGTACTAATGATGCAGATTACCTGCCTTTTTATAAAAACCGTTTTGAAGGCTGGGAACTGGAGACCTATGCCAGTTTGCTTAACGCCGGTAAAATGAACAGCAAAGGCGGTTATGTGGTAGAACAACTGACCATTAGGGGCGAAGGTACTCTAAGCGGTGGCGGCGATCCGCTGGGTAAGGCAATGATAGCCAAGTCGGGTTTGCGCGGTCGCGGACGGTTGATCTGTTTAATGAACTGCCGGAATGTGGATATTCAGGGCCTTACTATTAAAGATTCGCCTTGCTGGACGATCCATTACATTTACAGCAAGGGCGTTAGTTGCCATGATCTCAATATTACCAGCACCTTGTTAAACGGCGATGGGATTGACCCTGATTCGTCTGACGATAGCTACATTTTTAACTGTTCGTTCCTTACCGGCGACGATTGTATCGCAATAAAATCTGGCAAAAACCCGGAGGGAGATAAAATTGCCCGGCCTACAACCAATGTGCGCATTACCGATTGCGATTTTCTTGCAGGGCACGGTATTTCCATTGGCAGCGAAATGTCTGGTGGGGTAGATGGTGTGCTGGTGCAGGATTGTAAAACAGGAAGCCTGCTGTATGGCATGCAGATAAAAGGGACGAAGGAGCGGGGAGGTTATGTACGCAACGTAACCGTTGCCGATTGCCAGCTGCTGCGGATTACCATTTATTCTAAGTTAGGTTATAACAACGATGGCGCTGCAGCCGCTGCCGAACCGATGTTTGAGCATTTCACTTTCCGTAATATCGATCTGTCGCGGGCTAATTTGCGGCAATCTGTTATGGATCTGAACGGTTTTAAACAGGCAGGGCATCAACTTAACGATGTAACGTTTGAAAACATAATAATGCCTAAAGACGGCAGGATAGTAATAAAGGATGCTACCAACCTAAAGTTTATTAATGTTCTGGCAACAGACGGCTCTAAACCGAATTATGAGATAACGGACGGTAGCAATATCGCTAATCGATAATAGAGCGAGAGTAGTTATTCAACCGCTTCTAAACCATAAAAAAAGCTGTTATTGCGAGGTACGAAGCAATCGCGAGTTTTGCGTTCAGCCTTTCTCCGTGGGATTGCTTCGTACCTCGCAACGACAAGATGGCTTTTTGAACGCGGACCTATCACCCTGAGCTTGTGGAAGGGTAGAGCGTAAAGGCCTGCCCGCTATGGTTCGACAGGCTCACCATGACGGCCCACCCGCTGTTACACCACTGCCAAAGCTGCGCTGCCGATTGAAAACCCCTCAACAAAAAATCCATGCAGTTAATGAAGTTTTACGGAAATGACCTTTGAGTCACTGCTTATCGACCGTGGCGACAAGCCTTATGTATAATATAAAGTTATTATAAAATAAATAACACATAATGTATTGATAGTAAAATAATTATGTATTAAAACAAAATATAATTTTGTTGCGTGTATGGATGCCCAACTGAAGCTATCGTAACCAAATTAAATTTTGTTTGAGATTTATAATAAATATAAAACGCTATATATCAAAATGTTACAATTTAGTAGTTGTACCTATTATACGCAGCCTTAAAATCTACCGCCATTTCTTTAAACCGGGCGGCAACTGTTGTTAAAAACTCTTCATCCAGCAATTCAAAAACACTGTTTACGCCGTCGGTCAAATCCATCTCGGCTATTTTATAACTCTGTTCCAGTATCCCCCGCTCTATCTTCACAATAAACTTTTGGTTCATACTGAAGATGGATATCTTAAAATCGGGGTGCGGCAGTTCTGCTATTACTCTCATTTTTTTGTTATTAATAGCGCTAAAATAAATTTTTAAAAATGATATTGGTCTTATTTAGTTTGGTGCAGGTGTAATTACCTTTGTTATTATGGCAGAAGACCTCCAAATAAGCACCTCGGTAAGTAAGGAAGAGCAATACACATCACTTATCCCGCAAATTGAAGCATTAATTACCGGCGAGAGCGATATGGTTGCCAACCTGGGTAATATATGCGCTGCCTTAAAAGAGCAATTTAAATGGCTCTGGGTGGGTTTTTACATGGTGAAGCACGGTGAATTGGTGTTGGGGCCGTTTCAAGGTCCTGTGGCCTGTACACGCATTAAAAAGGGCAAAGGCGTGTGCGGCGCTGCCTGGCAGCAGCAGCAAACTATTATTGTTCCGGATGTAAATGAATTTCTCGGTCATATTGCATGCAGTTCTGCTTCGGTATCTGAGATCGTTCTTCTGCTGTTTAAAGATGGGGAAGTAGTGGGCGTATTAGATGTAGATAGCGAACATGCAGCACACTTTGATAGTACGGACGAAAGGTATCTTACAGAAATACTAAAGCTGATCAGTTTTAATGAGTAAGATATTTTTAATTGCCGGTATGGGTGCCGATACCCGTATATACAACAATATAGAACTGCCGGACGAGGACGAAGTGATACCGGTAGACTGGATAAACCCGGATATAAGTGACACTTTAACAACCTATGCACAAAAGCTTATTAAACAATATAATATAACCTATAATTCTATTGTAATTGGTAACTCGTTAGGCGGAATGATAGCCATTGAGATAGCCAAGTTGATACCGCTTAATAAGGTGATCCTGATATCAAGCATCAAGACAATTGATGAGGCGCCGGGTTATTTTTCATTCTTTAAAATGCTGCCGTTATATAAAATTATCCCCGGTAAAATTTATACGCGAATGGGGGTAACCATCCGGCCAATATTTGGCGGCATGTCGCCACAGCAGCTTTGGTTGTTCAAGGATATGTTGAGTAAATCATCACCCAAATTTCTGAAATGGGCTATGGGAGCGGTATTAAAATGGAAAAACACAACTGTACCGCCCAATGTTTACCATATTATTGGCGACAAGGACAGGGTATTTAATTACAAACGAATAAAGAATACTACCCTTGTAAAAGGCGGAACCCACATTATGATATTTGATAAGGCTAAAGAGATCAACAAAATATTGAAAGGAATTTTGCGAAAGAAATGAAATTACCTTTAGCATTTTACCAACGGGAAGACGTTGTTACTGTTGCACGGGAGCTATTAGGCAAGTATTTATTTACTTGTATTGATGGTGTAATTAGTGGAGGATACATTGTTGAAACAGAAGCTTATAATGGCATAAATGATAAGGCTGCACATAGCTATGGCGGCCGCTTAACACCGCGTACTAAAACCATGTTTGAGGCAGGTGGTGTAGCTTACGTTTACCTGTGTTACGGCATACACGAAATGTTTAATGTGGTGGCATCTACCGAGGGCGATCCACGCGCGGTGCTTATCCGGGCCGTACATCCAACAGAAGGGTTGGAGGTTATGCTGTACCGCCGCAATATGTTAGCGCTAAAGCCAAACATCACCGCCGGGCCTGGTTCTGTAGCGCAGGCATTTGGTATCAACAGAAAACTAAATGGTATTAGTTTGCAAAGCGATACGTTATGGCTGGAAGACAGGGGCCTGAGTTTTGCCGCCGACCAGATTGCCGCTGTGCCGCGTGTTGGCGTAGCTTACGCTAAAGAAGACGCGCTTTTGCCCTATCGTTTTTTTGTTAAGGGCGATGCTTATGTAAGCAAACCCAATAAATATGAATAAGGCTTTTAAATGAGCTTTTGCTCTATAGCCGACCATTCGTGTTGTCGCGATGGAGAAAGTGGTTTATACCGACTTATTTTATGCTTAAAATAGCTTTTGATCCGATATATGCTCATCCCTTGCCGGAAGGCCATCGCTTTCCGATGCTGAAATATGAGTTGATCCCGGCTCAATTACTGCATGAAGGGGTTATAACCGTTGATAATTTATTTTCTCCGGCACAGGTAAGCGAAGAAAATATCCTTGCCACGCACGATGGCGATTATTGGCGGCAGCTCCGCGATTTGACCCTATTGCCAAAAGAGCAAAGGCGAATTGGCTTTCCGTTAACAGACCGTTTGGTTGAGCGTGAACGCCGTATAGCGCAGGGAACCATTGACGGAAGCATGCACGCCTTGAAGCATGGCGTGGCTTTTAACGTGGCCGGTGGCACGCACCACGCTGGTAGCAATTGGGGCGAGGGGTTTTGCTTGTTGAATGACCAGGCAATAGCGGCTAATTATTTATTAAATAATACGTTAGCCTTCCTTATTTTAATAATTGATTTAGATGTGCACCAGGGCAATGGTACCGCTCAGATATTTGAGAATGAACCCAGGGTGTTTACTTTCTCCATGCATGGCGCTAACAATTTTCCCTATCGCAAGGAAAGGTCTGATCTGGACGTAGCACTGCCTGATGGTACCGGCGATGACGAATATCTGCGTATACTGAAAGAAACCCTTCCAGAACTCATTGAAAAACACCGGCCCGGTTTCATCTTTTATTTATCAGGTGTTGATGTATTGCGAACCGACAAGTTGGGTAAACTGGCGCTAAGTGCTGATGCTTGTAAGCTTAGGGATGAGTTTGTTTTTAAAACCGCCCTTGATCACAATATTCCCGTTCAGGTGAGTATGGGAGGGGGCTACTCGCCCAATATTAAGGATATTGTTGACGCGCATTGCGCAACTTTTAAAATAGCCGGCGACCTGTACTTTTAATCTCGCGCCGCTATCAACGCCATCCTGTCGGTTTGCCGGTGTTTGTGGCTGATAATCTTAAATCTTATATACAACAAAACGGCCGAAGCCAATAAACCCAATGTAAGGCCATACCAAACGCCTGAAACGCCCCAGTCAAAATAGATACCCAGCAGCCAACCCAAAGGCAGGCCCAGTATCCAATAGGCAAAAAAGGTTATTAAAGTGGGGATGTTAACATCGCTCATGCCGCGCAATATACCCAGGCCTATAACCTGTGTACCATCAAACAACTGGAAGATTGCTGCAATGATAAGCAACTGTGCTGCAACAGCTATAACAGCTTTATCTGTAGTATATATCCAAGGTAAAAACGTACTTCCAAACGTAAAAAACATGGCCGTTAGCACCATGAAACCTATCACTACGTGGTAACTGGCATTGGCAGATTTGCGCAAATTGGAATGATCGCGCACGCCGAAGTAGTTACCTGATTTGATAGCCGCCGCCGCAGACAAACCACTCGACATCATATAGGTGATTGATGCGAGGTTAATAGCAATTTGATGGGCCGCTAATTGCACCAGCCCTATGCTGCCTATTATTACGGCGGCACCGCTAAAGGCGCTCACTTCAAAGCCGTACTGCATGGCAACGGGTCCGCCAATGGATAATATTTCGCGGCACCTGCGCCAATCTATATTTTTAACAGAAAAATGGCTCAGGTACTTCTTAAAATGTTTTGACCGGAAAACATATATGCCCATTACTATAGCCATTGTACAGCGGTCAATAAGTGTGCTGTAGCCCACGCCAATAATACCCATTGGCTTTATGCCGAACATGCCCTTAACAAATATTATCCCCAGGCAAATGTTAAGCACGTTACCCCAGATAGATATCAGCATAGCCTGTTTGGTGAACCCAAGACCTTCTGCAAACTGCTTAAAAGTATTAAAAACAAGCATAGGTATGATGGACACACCCAACAATATCAGAAATGGTTTGGCCTGAATTATTACCTGTGGGTCTTGCTTCAAATGGTCAAGCGCGTAGGCAGAACCTGCGGCGATAATTGTAAAGAGCAGTATTCCGGTAATAATATTTATAAAAAGGCTGTTAGAAAGCAGCAAACCGCACTCTCTAAATTTACGCCGGGCGTTGTGTTGTGCAATTAATGGTGTAGAACCGTAGGAGATCCCTATCCCGATCACCATAAAAACAACAAAAATGCTGCTGGCCAATGATACCGCCGCCAGACTTACCGTACCTGCAAAATGCCCCACAATAATACTGTCAGAAGCATGCACCAGGGTGTGCCCCAGCTGCGAAATAACCACAGGTATAGCCAGTGTTAGGTTATCCCGGTAATGATTACGGTATTTTTTAAAGGTGAATTTCATTTAGAAGCAAGCAGATATCCGCAAAAATAAGCATTTATGCTATGCGGCCCGGGTATAATATTCTTCCTTTTCAGAAGTATGGATCTTTACCATTCCGGATAGGGCCAGATTTACCAGCAAACGCTGGGCCGCGCGGCGGCCCACTTTTATCAGCTCGCAGAGCTGTTTAACATCAATACGATCATTGTTTTCCAGGTATTGAAGTAATGTTTTTTCTTTTTCAGAATAAGAAATAAAAACACCGGTAGGGCTCGCGGAGCGTTTCAACACATCAACCACCACTTTACTTGCCAAAACACTTTTATCTTTTACCCGCACATACACCCACCATTTGCCATCCTCGGCTAATGCGGAGTGGGGTTTCAGTGTGCTTTCTTCTATGTCAACTATTAAAACAAGTTTATCATCCACATATACCTCCTCAAAGCGTGGTTCAAGGGCCGGGCGGGAGAATATGTGCGCCGCCCGGGTTATCATGTAACGCTCCTCGTCTTCAGATTTAACGCCTTTAATAGTACCATCATCAGCTACGCCAATAAACAACCGCCCGCCCTTATTATTGGCAAACGACACCATGGTGCGGGCAATTTTCTCGCAGCTCGTAATGGTTTTCTTAAAGTCGAGCGTTACACTTTCGCCTTCGAAGATCTGTTTTTTAACGTTCATCAATTCAACTTTCGGCAATCTTGTGAGGCGTAAATATCTGCATCCATCTTTCAGAATTAGTAAGTTCTGTAAAACCAAACTGAGCATACAGGCCATGAGCGTCTAAAGTAGCCAGGCTCCAGCGGCGCAGGCCCTGTAGGTCCGGGTGAGCCATAATGGTTTGCACAAGCCATTTGGATAAGCCTTTTTTCCGGTGCTCAGGCAGTATAAAAACATCAGCCAGGTAACCAAACACGGCTTTGTCTGTTACCACGCGGGCAAAACCAATTTGTTTTTGTTTATAATATAACCCAAAACAAAGCGAATTGTTAATAGAACGCTCCAGTTTTTCAAAGGGTATGCCATTGGCCCAATAGGAGTCTTTATCCAGGTAATTGTAAATAAGATCTATGTCAAGCAGGCTGTTATCTGTAGAGATGGAAAACCCATTATTAATGAATACCTCGTCATTCATGTACACCTTGTTCATTTCTGGATTTTTTAAAATTTAAATTGCGTATGTAAACCTCGCACATAACGTTAACACAAACATCGCCGTTGTTATTATAAATAACAATAGGGTAGGACTTAATATGCTTCCCGTGTTCATTTAAAACCTGTTCTGCCTCACTTATATCTTTGTCTGACAAGCTAATGCCAAATTTTATAGTCCCGTTACTTTTTTTAAGGAAATCTATATGTGCTGATCTTGACCATACAGCAACTTTATAGCCTTTACGGCTCAATAACTGATGAAATAGCACAGGGTAACAAACATCGGCAGCAGAAAATATTGTTCCGCCGAATATTGACCGGTTATAATTGCGATTGAGGATGCTTTTGCTAATATTAACCTGTAAGCCGCTGAAATCCTTTTCAATATTAACCACCCAGATACGCTGGAAAAAAAGCGGCGGATAAAACCGCAGTACCCACTTTAATAAGCCCGCCGAAACTACCATTACAGCTAAATATGCGAAAAATATGTTTAACCTGTAAAATACTATGCAATAATTTTAGGAACGGTTATTGTTTAAACTGATGAAGTGATAATTATAAAACTGAAATACCATGAAAAAGCAAATTTTGAGTTTCGCGCTAGTCGCGGCAATGATCGGGTCAATTGCAGCGGGCTGCAGTTCCGTAAACGAAACAGTTGGTTCAGATTCACCAAGTGTTGACAGTCCATCAGTAGTGGCACCAGCCGATACAAGTTCTGCAAAACCAACTGATACCACAAAAGCACCGGGCGCAGCAACAAATCCACAGTAAATTAAATCTCATATTTATTTCTCATAATTAACATTATGTTAAGTAATATTTGATTTTAAAAGCCTGCGTTTATATGCAGGCTTTTATTTTTAAGCTACTCTCCCTTTATTTCTTGGTCTCAATAGCGTCAATTTTCTTTTGAATCTCATTGGCTTTAGGAGCATTCTGCACGCCAATGTAATATGTTTTTAAGTTTTTCCAGGCATCAGTAGAATTAGGCTGTAGCTCGGTTGCTTTTTCAAGGTATGGTTTCGCGGCATCAAATTGCGTTTTAGCTTTTAATAATGCTGCGTCATATTCCTTTTGTTTAGCTGCAGGCAATTGCTGCGCTGCATTGTAAGTATCAATAGCCGGGTTTAACGTAACATAGCCCAAGTTTAAAACAGCGTCAAAATAAGTCGGATCTATCTCAATGGCCTTTTTATACATCTCAGAGGCTTTGGCATAATTATCTGCTTTATCTTTTTGAAGTGCAGCTATAGTTGCGGCATCTTTAGTTTTAGCAATTTTTGCAGAGTTTCCGTCAGCAGTCTGGCTATAAATTAAACCTGCATACAGATATAAGGTTTTATTCTTAGGATCGTTTTTAAGGGCAGATATAATTTTATCAAGCACCTCTTGCACTTTTCCGGCCTGTAAAGATATTTCTATCTCTCTTTTACGTAGTTCAGTATTCGCAGGGAATTTTTTCACTGCTTCGCCGGCAACATTAAGTGCGTTTACGGTGTCTTTTTCTGTTAGGTAAAGTGAAGAAAGGTCCATGTAAACTTTATCATTTTCAGAAAAATTGGTGGTAATCAATCTTTTGTATTGATCAATGGCGCCTTTATAGTTTTTACCGGCTGCTGCAGAAATACCCGCATAATACATGGCGGAGGTATCGCCTTTTGAATATTTTTGGGATGCGTCAAAAGCCTTATAAGCATCGTCATATTTTTTGTCTCTGTAAAGAGATACACCGGCATTTAACCTGCCTTGTGCAAGCGCGGCTTCGGCTGAAGCGATTAATTTGTCGTTTTCTTTCTTGGTGTCCAGGTCCTTAGCTTTTACCAATGCTTCTTCTGCAGCACCAAAAATAGGCGCTGATGTAGATTCAATTGTATCAGCCATAGCAGCATGCGCGTAAATGGCTGCTTTTAAAGCATAAGTTTCTGGCAACGCAGATGTTTTTTCGTTTTGAGAAGCTTTGTCAATAGCAATTTTTGCCTTGCTTAACGCATTTTTTACCAGCGGCCCATTGTTGGCGGCTCTTAAAGCGTCATATGTTTCAAACGCGCTTTTTGCATTCGATACCTCTCCTTTTTGTGCAAATACCGGCGCGGCAAACAAAGTTGCCAGACCGGCACTAACAAATAAAATTCTTATTTTCATTTTAGTTACTAATTTGTTAACTGTTTTAATTTATTATTTACTTTATCTAATTGGGTTTTGTTTTTGGTTTGGCTGTATAATAAGCGCAGCACTTCTAAACAATTTATGTTATTAGGTGCAATTTCTGTAGCTTTTTCAAGCCATGCTGTAGCATAAGACAAGTTTTCGGCCGCACTCCCCTCTTTTTGCGCGCTCTTTTTTAAATAGAGCAGACCAAGGTTAAAAGTCGGGTCGTATGCGGCACCATTCAATTCAACGGCCTTAAGATACAATTTTTCTGCATTTTCATACTCTCCCAACCTGTCGTAGCAGTTAGCGGCAACAAATACAATATCAGGGTTATTTTGATTAATATCAAGTAAACCCGGTAATAATGGCTTTAACGAGGTATAATTCTGTTTATTGTTGTAAATGTTGGCCGCATCAAGCAGGATAAAATTATTTTCGGGCGATTTTTTTCTGAAACGCTCCAGTAATTTTATAGCTTTTGCCGTATCACCTACTGCTTTATAAACTGCCGAGGCCGCTTCTACATGATCGGCAGTTATATCGTCAGCCAGGCTGTCGTAAAAACTCGCGGCGGCGGGTAAGTTGCCTAAACTCGCGTTTACATAGGCCAGGTAAGCGTCGATCTGCTTAAAGGCAGGAGCAAACTTTTTTGCCGTTAAAAACTGTCGTTGGGCGTTAATAATATCAGACCTAACCAGATAGTTAAAGCCGTTACGCATATATACATTGGCCAGGCAGGTAGCCGCAAAAGAAAGATCTTTTTCAAATCTGCCTTTTTTAGGATTGTCTTTTAATTTATCCATCAGCCGGGATGTTTTAGCTAAAAGATTTATCGGCTGATTGAGTGAATTAAGCGAATCAACATATAAAACCGAGCTGTTTACAACAGTAAGGTATACGTTTTTTTCAAAATTGGTCGAGTCGCTGTTAACTACAAAAAGGCTGTCGATAGATTTTTTTGCAGCGGCGAGATATTTAAGTTCTTTATGCTCTTTGTAACGGGCAAGGCTGTTTACCACACCTTTCAACACTTCTGACTGGCAAAAGGCTGCAGGTGTGATAAACGCTATCAGTAAAACCGAAAAAATGATTTTACGAACCCTCATTTCTATTATTCCGTTACTTCGCCGGGACTGTCGTTGTTTTCAGCAGATTCTTCACCGCCATTATTTTCAACATCACCGCCCTCAGCTGTATTTTCTGCATCTTCTTCGTCGTCGTGTTCTATTTTCGCAACCGAAGCTATCTCATCATCACCCTTCAATGTTATCAGCCTTACTCCTTGTGTTGCACGGCCCATTGTGCGCAATTCGCTCACGGCAATACGTATAATTATGCCCGATTTGTTGATGATCATCAGGTCTTCCTTATCGGTAACACCTTTAATAGCAACCAATTCGCCGGTTTTATCGGTAACGTTAAGCGTTTTAACGCCTTTGCCACCACGGTTGGTAACACGGTAGTCGTCAATATCGGTACGTTTACCGTAGCCTTTCTCTGATACCACCAGCACGGTTGTTTCCGGATTATCAATACTGATCATGCCTACAACCTCGTCGTTATCGCTATCCAATGTGATACCTCTAACACCGGTAGCGGTACGTCCCATCGGCCTTACGGTCGACTCATTAAAACGTATTGCACGGCCCGACTTAAGTGCCATAACAATCTCGCTGGTACCGCTTGTTAAGTTTGCTTCTAATAATGAGTCGCCATCATTAACATTTATAGCGTTTATTCCGTTAGCCCTTGGGCGCGAGTAAGCTTCTAACGATGTTTTTTTGATAACACCTTTACGGGTACACATAATAATGAAATTGTTTTCCAGATAATCTTTATCCTTCAAATTCACCACTTTTATGTAAGCCTTTATCTTCTGCTCTTTAGGAATATTAATAATGTTCTGAATAGCGCGGCCTTTTGATGTGCGCGATCCTTCAGGTATTTCAAACACGCGTAACCAGAAACATTGACCCTGTTCTGTAAAGAACAGCATATAGTTATGGTTTGACGCTATTAACAGGTGTTCAATAAAATCCTCATCACGGCTGTTACTGCCTAATGATCCTTTACCACCCCTGCCCTGCCTGCGGTACTCTGTTAACGGTGTGCGTTTTATGTAACCTTCGTGCGATATGGTGATAACTACATCCTCATCCTCAATAAAGTCTTCAGACTGCATTTCGGCTGATGAATGAACTATTTCGGTTTTACGGTCATCGCCATATTTTTCCCTGATCTCTAATAACTCATCTTTGATGATCTGCATACGCAGGCCTTCATCGTTAAGTATCGTATTCAGGTGGGCGATCAGTTTCATTAAGCCCTCGTATTCATCTTTAATCTTATCACGCTCAAGTCCGGTTAACCTGCGCAGCGTCATATCCAATATGGCACGGGCCTGCAGATCAGAAAGGCCAAACTGGTTTATCAAACCTTCGCGGGCCTCATCAGGCGTTTGCGATGCGCGGATCAGTCTAATAACCTCATCCAGGTGATCCAGAGCGATCAATAAACCTTCTAATATATGCGCACGTTTCTCTGCTTCGGCCAGCTCAAATTTAGTACGACGTACAACCACCTCGTGCCTGTGCTCAACAAAATGATGGATCAGATCCTTCAAATTAAGCAGCATAGGCCGGCCATGAACCAGCGCTATGTTGTTTACGCTGAATGATGTTTGTAAGGCTGTGTATTTAAACAGGTTGTTTAATACGATGGCTGCGTTGGCATCGCGGCGGATCTCATAAACTATGCGGATACCTTCGCGGTTTGACTCGTCACGAATAGCTGATATACCTTCCAGTTTCTTTTCGTTCACCAGGTCGGCTGTGCGCTCAATCATGTTAGCCTTGTTTACCTGGTAAGGTATTTCGCTAACAATAATGCGCTCACGGTCGCCGCCGCCGTAAGTTTCAATTTCTGCACGTGCACGTATTACAACACGGCCACGACCGGTTTCTAAAGCTTCACGCGGGCCTTCTGTACCATAAATTATAGCGCCGGTTGGGAAATCCGGACCTTTTACATATTGCAGCAGTTCGCTTATTTCTATATTGCGGTTGTCAATCAACGCTATGGTAGCATCAATAATTTCTGACAAGTTGTGTGGCGCCATATTAGTGGCCATACCAACAGCAATACCTGACGCACCGTTAACCAGCAGGTTTGGAAATTTTGCAGGTAAAACAGTAGGCTCTTCTAACGAATCATCAAAGTTAAGCTGAAAATCAATGGTGTCTTTATTGATGTCGGCTATCATCTCCTCTGCCATCTTCTCTAACCTGGCCTCGGTATAACGCATAGCTGCCGGGTTGTCACCGTCAATAGTGCCGTAGTTACCCTGGCCTTCAACAAGCGGGTAACGGAGGCTAAAATCCTGTGCCATACGCACCATGGTATCATAAACAGACGAGTCGCCGTGCGGGTGGTACTTACCCATTACCTCACCCACAATACGGGCAGATTTTTTGTATGGTTTATTGCTATTCAGGCCCAGATCAAGCATGCCAAAAAGCACACGCCTGTGTACCGGTTTTAAACCGTCGCGCACATCAGGCAAAGCCCTTGATACGATAACCGACATTGAATAATCAATGTAAGCCGATCGCATTTCTTCATCAATATTTATCGAAATTATTTTATCTTCTTGATTATTATCGTTCTCTGTTCCTTCAGCCATTTTGTTTTCTTAGAAAGTTTCTTCTATAAATTTAGGGTGCGTAGCACGGTTTTTCATACGACCTGCGAAGTTAAGAAAATAGTTGGTTTATCTCATTCAAAATAGTAACAAATTAGGTGTATAAACGGGCGTTTATCTAATCTATTTTACTTTTTTCCAATAGTCTACCACTTCAATTCCGTTGGGTAATTTACCCTTTAAAAAAAGCGTGTCGTTTTTTATATTGTAATGGTAATTAATGGTTTTTCCTGTTAGGGTTGATGGCTCTAAACTGTAGGTTTGTTTTTCAAAACACGAATCTTTTTTAAGCGAATAAGTACCGGCCTCGTATTTTACCGGCTTCTCTCCTTTCTCCAGCAAAAAAGCTTCAAACTTATCCTTAGTGTATTTTCTTTGCTGCGTAAACCCATCCGGAGCGGCGTATTTTTTTCCGTTGCTTATACCGCCTGCATATTGCCAGTTGCCTTTTAGCGATGATAGCTGCGCAAACGATGAAAAGATAAGAAATGCGGCAATTGCAAATACCAGCTTTTTCATATTATATCCAATTGATGCCCTTTTTTAACAACGAAAGTGTTTTCTCTTCTTCACTCCCTGCCTCGGCCTGATAATTATAAACCCATTTTGCCGTAGGTGGCAGGCTCATTAAAATTGATTCTATACGGCCATTGGTTTCCAGGCCGAATTTTGTACCCGAATCATAAACCAAATTGAACTCCGCATACCGGCTGCGGCGAAGATATTGCCACAACTGCTGCTGCTCAGTGAAAGTTTCGTTTCTGTGGCGGTTAACTAACTCGATATAGGTTGGCGCAAAGGTGCGGCCCAGTGCTTTTGAAAATTCAAAGATCGTTTCCAGGCGTATATGTTCATTATCTACCAACTTATCATAAAATATACCGCCTATTCCGCGTGTTTCTTCCCGGTGCTTTATGTAGAAATAATCGTCGGCCCAGGTTTTAAATCGCGTATAGAAGTCCGCGTTAAATCTATCACAAACCGATTTTAGCGATTGATGAAAAAAACGCGCGTCATCCTCAAAAACATAGTGTGGCGTAAGGTCAATACCGCCGCCAAACCAACGCACAGGCTCTGCCCCTGCCATGGTCGATGGCATTTCAAAGTACCGTATGTTCATGTGGATAATGGGTACCAACGGATGGTTAGGATGAATAACGATAGATACGCCCGTCGCGAAGAAATCATCGCTATCAACCTTTAACGCTTTCTTCATCACATCAGGCAGTATACCGTGAACGGCGGAGAAGTTTACACCGCCTTTTTCAAGAATATTGCCGTTTTGGATAACCCGCGTACGGCCGCCGCCGCCGCCATCGCGCTCCCAAAGTTCCTCTGCAAATTTGCTTTTGCCATCTAAACCTTCCAGTGCCAGGCATATTTCATCCTGAATAGACCGGTAATCGGCCGTTATCTGTTCTTTGGTAATCATTGGGGCAAAAATGCGGTTATTTTAGTAGAGACGCAAAATTTTGCTGAATACTGCTGAGCTGGCTAAATGTGTTCATCAATATAGTTAAGGTCCTTACCAAAAGTTTCTTTAAGCTGACTTAATGAAAACAGGGATATAACGGTAAGTATTGCCATCATAATATAACCCGCTCCTATCATTCCGTATTGACCTTTAAAGAATAAAAAGGCCCAGTTGATCGGGATAAGGGCGCCACGTACAAAATTAGGCACAGTAGTGGTAACAGTGGCCCGCAAGTTGGTGCCAAATTGCTCTGAAGCAATGGTAACAAAGGTGGCCCAATAACCAACCGTACAACCCATAAAGAAGCAGATCCACAAAAACTTATTGCTGTCTAAACCAATAGAGGTTAAGTACACAACCACACTAACAATTGATATTAATAAAAACACCAGCATGGTAAGCCGCCTTGAGCGGGTGGCCTGCGCTAATAAACCTGCAGCCAGGTCGCCAACGGATATGCCTATATAAGTATATAAAATGCCATCACCTGCTTTAAGTACTTCGGTAGCTTTTAGTGCTATGCCAAACTCCTGCGCCTGTGTTACCAGTACGCCTACAACAAACCACAAGGGGGCACCTAACAGTATACAATACAAATATTTAAGAAAGCGCTTTCTGTTGGTAAAAAGACTCAGAAAATCGCCCCTTGAAGCGCTGCTTTTCTCGGCTTGTTTAAACATACCCGACTCAAAGGTGCCTGCTCTCAATAGCAATAAGCAAATGCCCAACCCTCCCCCAACAAAATAGGCCTTTTGCCAGCCGAAATGTTTAGCTACTATATTGGCCAGTACAGCACCGAAAAGACCTACAACTGCAACTATCATGGTGCCGTAACCGCGTTTCTCTTTGCTCATGGTCTCGCTTACTAATGTTATACCCGCACCCAGCTCGCCGGCCAGGCCAATGCCTCCAAAAAAGCGAATGGCCGCGTAAGTGTTAACATCCTGCACAAAACCATTGGCAAAGTTGGCTATGGAATATAAGAGTATGGAGCCGAAAAGCACTTTAATACGGCCCAGTTTATCGCCCACTACGCCCCATATTATACCCCCCAGTAACAAGCCAAACATTTGCACGTTAATAATAAAGGTTCCGCTTGATGTAATTTCATCCGGGTTGGTAATGCCGATGCCTTTAAGGCTCTCTACCCTTACTATTGAAAAAATTAGCAGGTCGTATATATCAACAAAGTAGCCTAAGGCAGCTACAATTACTAAAAAAATAACGTTACTGTTAGATTGTGCCGCTGTGGTAGTGGTCATATATAATTGCGATAATTAGCTGTGCTAAAGTAATAGAATTTGTAAACGGTTTAAACTTAAAGGACAAAAAAAAACCTCTGCGTTAACAGAGGTTTTTTTATAAGCAACAGTAAATTAAACTTTTTTTACGTTTATTGCCTGCAGTCCTTTTCTTCCTTCTTCCACATCGTATTCAACGCTGTCGTTATCTTTGATAGCATTTACGCCGCCTTGTACATCTTTAAAGTGCACAAAAAGGTCTTTACCGTCTTCAGTAATAATAAAGCCGTAACCTTTCTGAGTGTTAAACCATTTTACTTTTCCAGTTTTCATAATTAAGTTATCGTATTAAAAAAAATTAACTCTTAGTAAATATAACTAACCCTAACTGAATTACAAATGGCATTAATAATCAGTGGAATAACTATACCCTCTTTTTTCAAATATAATAAAATAATTATTTAAGCAAATAATTTATTTATTAGGTTGTGGGGTCATGCGCAGATAAGGTTTAACCTCGCGGAAGCCCTTAGGAAACTTAGCCGGAATGTCTTCTGTTTTAATAGCAGGTACCACAACAACATCCTCGCCATCTTTCCAGTTGGCCGGTGTAGCAACGCTATGATAAGCGGTTAACTGCAATGAATCTATAACGCGCAGTATCTCCTGGAAATTACGTCCGGTTGATGCCGGATAAGTAATGATCAATTTTACAGCCTTATCCGGACCGATAATGAACAGCGAACGAACGGTTGCATTTACCGAAGCATTGGGATGGATCATATCGTAAGCTTCTGAGATTTTGCGATCCTGGTCAGCAATTATCGGAAATTCAACCTCAACGCCTTGTGTTTCGTTAATATCGTTTATCCAGCCGGTATGAGACTCTACAGAGTCAACGCTTAGCGCTAAAACTTTAACGTTACGTTTGGCAAACTCATCTTTTAGTGCAGCGGTAGCACCTAATTCTGTAGTGCAAACCGGGGTGTAATCTCCCGGGTGCGAAAACAATACACCCCAGCTATCGCCAAGGTATTCGTAAAAATCTATCTCTCCTAACGAGGTTTGTGCCTGAAAATTTGGGGCTTTATCGCCTAATCTTAAACTCATGATGTGATGTATTTGGATGTGTTTATAAATATCAAAATAAAGTTACGGCGATTGTTGTAAAAAGCAAGAAAAAAATCTACTATTTACATAGACATTACATGGAATTTAATAATTGTACAAATAACACTTGTGCGGCAACTTTTTAGTTACATGTTGTTTGTAACATAAATACACGCTATCTTTATTTTACAATTACATAATAAACCGAAAAAAAAAATGAAAAAAGTATTATTAGTATGCGCCTTAGCGTTAGGCGTTAGCGCGGCGGGTTTTGCGCAAGGTTTTCAACAAAGAACGCCTGCAGAACAAGTAGATCAATTAAAAACACAAGTTGCTGGAATTACCGATGCTCAGGCCGCTAAACTTAAAGTGGTTTATGAGGCTGCCGGCAAAAGCCGCGATAGTTTGATGTCTGCTATGCAAAACGGCGGTGGCGATATGCAGGCTGGCATGGCTAACTTTACAAAGATGAGAGACAAAACAAATGCTCAGATCAAAGCCATCCTAACTGCAGAACAACAGCCGGCGTTTCAAAAGCAAGTTGATGCTCAGGCGGAACGTATGAAACAGATGATGAATGGCGGTGGCCCTCGTTAATATAAACCAATAAATAGTAAATGAAAAAAATATTATTAGTAGGCGCGTTTATATTAGGTTTAAGCGCGATGGGTTTTGCACAAGGTCCCCCTTCTCCCGAAGAAAGAGTTGCTCAATTAAAAACATCATTATCACTAACTGATGCGCAAGTTGCGAAAGCCAAAGTAATATATGAGGCGCAAGGCAAGAGCCTGGATAGTTTAATGAGTGCCGGGCAAAATGGTGGTGATATGCAATCCATGTTTCCAAAATTTACAAAAATGATGGAGACCACCAATACGAAGATCAAGGCAATTTTAACACCAGAACAAGCTCCGGTTTTTCAGAAACAAGTTGACGCTATGAATGAACGCTTTAAGCAAATGCAACAAGGCGGTGGTAATTAATTTATAAACCAATTAATAAAATAAAAAGATGAAGAAAATAATGTTAGTATGCGCCTTTGTATTAGGCGTTAGCGCGGTTAGTTTTGCGCAAGGCGGCGGCAGAATGAACCAAACCCCAGAACAACAATTGGAGCGTTTTAAAACACAAATTGCCGGTATCACAGATGCTCAATCAGCAAAACTGATGGTTATTTACCAGGCTCAGGCTAAAAGCATGGATAGCTTAAGAAAAGCTAATGAAGGTGGCGATATGATGGCGCTGTTCCCTAAAATGCAGCCTATACAGAATGGTTATAACGCAAAAATCAAAGCTTTATTAACTCCTGAGCAAGCTACCGCGTTTCAAAAACAATTGGATGAGCGTGCTGAAAGAATGAAACAATTCCAGCAATAATTAAAAATCAATAATAAATCTATTAAAATGAAAAAAGTATTATTAGTATGCGCCTTAGCATTAGGCGTAAGCGCAGCAAGTTTTGCTCAAGGTCCTCCGCAAAGAACTCCTGAAGAGCGCCTTACACAATTAAAAACTCAGATTGCCGGCATTACTGATGCTCAGTCTGCAAAGCTAAAATTAGTTTATGAAGCTCAAGCCAAAACTCAGGATAGTTTGATGAAAACTATGCAAGGTGGTGGTGGTGATATGGACGCTATGAGAGCCAATTTTACCAAAATGAGAGAAGCCAATAACGCTAAAATTAAAGCGATTTTAACTGCTGAACAACAAGCTGCTTTTGATAAACTTCCTCAAAGAGGACCTGGCGGCGGTGGCCCACGTTAATTATCAGTAATTAAACTATAAAAAACATGAAAAAAATAATGCTAGTATGCGCCTTTGTATTAGGCGTAAGCGCTGTTAGCTTCGCACAAGGTGGCAGACCACAGAGAAGTCCTGAGGAGCAAGTTACACAATTGAAAACTCAACTTACAGGCATTACAGATGCGCAATCAGCAAAGTTACTTGTGATTTATCAGGCTCAAACTAAAAGCATGGATAGCTTAAGAACTGCTGCCAATGGCGACATGGCTTCTATGAGAGAGAAAAGAGCACCTTTAACTGCGGCTTATAACGCAAAAATTAAAGCTGTTTTAACACCTGAGCAGGCAACTGCTTTTCAGAAAATGGCGGATGAGCGTGCTGCACGCGGCCCAGGCGGCGGTGGCCCTCGCTAATTACTGATAGAATTTTTAAAAGCCTTCCGGATAAACCGGAGGGCTTTTTTTTTACTTTAGCTGAAATTTACCGGCTTGAAAGCAGCAGAGAATTTTATAGCAAACAGATTAGCAGAACGCCGTGAAGCCGGAAACCTTAGAGCCCTAAAACCCGAAGGCAATCTTATTGACTTTTGTTCAAACGACTATCTGGGTTTTGCCCGTTCGGCAGAACTTAAAAAGGCAGTAGCGAGCGAATGCAGCGCAAACCATGCGCTAAATGGTGCAACCGGATCAAGGTTAATATCCGGTAACTTAAAGTATACCGAAGCCGTTGAGCAGCAAATTGCACAATGGTTTGATAGTGAAGCATCGCTCTTATTTAATTCCGGTTACGATGCCAATGTTGGCCTCCTCTCCTCTTTACCCCAGCGCGGCGACACCATTATTTGTGATGAACTAATTCACGCGTCGGCAATTGATGGTGCCAGGTTAAGTTATGCCAACCGTTTCAGCTTTAAACATAATGATGTAGATAGCCTTGAAGCCAAACTGAAAAATGCGAAGGGTGTTTGCTATGTTGTGATTGAGAGTGTTTATTCTATGGATGGCGACAGTCCGCCCCTGATAGACATTGTTGAAATGACAGAGAAATACAAAGCTCATTTAATAGTAGACGAGGCTCATGCCTTCGGTTTATACAAAAGAGGGCTGGTAAGCGAGTTGGGTTTGCAACACCGTGTATTTGCACGCCTTATAACCTTTGGTAAGGCACTGGGCGGCCATGGTGCTGCCATTGTTGGCAGCAGTTTATTAAGAAACTACCTGATAAACTTTGCACGGTCGTTTATTTATACCACCGCGGCACCATTTCATCAGGTAGCGGCTATAAAGACGGGGTTGGATCTTCTAAATAGTTCTGATGATATGGTCGATCAATTAAAGCATAATATCGCTTTGTTTAAAGCCTTATCCTCGCCTGAAGCACTACAAATAATGCCGCCAAGCAATAGCCCAATCCAATGCGTTGTGTTAACAAGCGCGTTAAAAGCCACTACAATGGCTACCGCATTGCAAAACAAAGGGTTTGATGTGCGCGCTATACTAAGCCCTACCGTGGCCGAGGGCAGCGAGCGGTTGCGTATTTGTTTGCACGCCTTTAATACCGACGTTCAAGTAAAGCAACTTACGGAAATAATAAACCCCTCAATATGAAGGAGAAACCATTATTTATAACCGGCATTGGTACCGGTATTGGTAAAACAGTGGTTGCAGCCATCCTGACCGAATCATTAAAGGCTGACTATTGGAAACCGGTACAGTCCGGAGACCTGGATAACAGCGACACGATGAAGGTAAAAAGCCTGGTTGCTAATGATAAAACAGTATTTCATACGGAAGCCTACCGTTTAACTCAGCCTTTTTCGCCGCATAAATCTGCCGCTTTAGATGGTGTTGAGATAGAATTGGATAAATTTAAACTACCGCAAACAAACAATACTTTAATTATAGAAGGTGCCGGCGGGCTGATGGTTCCTTTAAATAATAAAGATCTGATGATAGATCTGATTAAAAGGCTTGATGCCGAAGTAGTGCTGGTTATACAGCATTATTTGGGCAGCATCAATCACACATTACTTTCGTTAGAGGCTTTGTATAACAGAAATATCCCCATAAGGGCTATTATATTTAACGGCGATAGCGATGAGTATTCAGAAAATGTTATAAAAGCGCACACTAAGGGAGAGCCAACCGTTTCTATTCCAAAACTTTTAACTTTAAACAAACAAAGCGTAGCATCGCAAAGTATTGTAATTTAGGAAAACCGGTTTTTAATGAAGAATGTAGCTGTTATAGGTTCGGGTACAATGGGCAACGGTATAGCGCATACTTTTGCTTTGTATGGCTTTAACGTTATGCTTATTGATGTTGATAATGCCGCGCTTGAAAAAGCCCTGCAAAACATAGCGCGCAATATGGATAAGCAGATAAGCAAAGGTGTAATAACAGAAAACGATAAACAGACTGCCTTAAGCCATATAAAAATATCTGCGTTACTGACAGATATCCCGCCCGAAACCGAATTGGTTGTTGAAGCCGCCACAGAAAATAAAACCATAAAACTGGATATATTTAAACAGTTAAGCAGCATTTGCAGCGATGGAACCATATTGGCTTCCAATACATCTTCCATATCAATTACTGAAATTGCAGCTGTAAGTAAAGAGCCGCAAAATATTGTGGGAATGCATTTTATGAATCCTGTACCCCTGATGAAACTTGTAGAAGTGATTCGCGGCAAGGAAACATCAGATGCGGTTACGGCAAAAATTATGGAAACAGCGCGGCAATTGGACAAAAGCCCGGTAGAGGTTAATGATGCGCCTGGTTTTGTTGCCAACCGGATATTAATGCCTATGATAAATGAAGCAATTTATGCTTTAGCTGAAGGGGTATCAGGCGTAGCAGAAATTGATACCGTGATGAAATTAGGCATGTCTCATCCAATGGGGCCGCTCCAATTGGCTGATTTTATTGGACTTGATGTTTGCCTGGCCATAATGAATGTTTTATACGCCGGATTTGATAATTCAAAATACGCCCCCTGCCCTCTTTTGGTTGACATGGTTGCTGCCGGGCATTTAGGCGTAAAATCCGGCAGCGGTTTTTATGATCATACATTAAAAAACAAAGAGCTGGCGGTAGCAGCAAAGTTTAAATAGCCGTAAAACACAGTTTTTACAGCACGGGCTAATACAAAAATTGAAGAAAAAAAGTAGCTTTACTGCATAATTGAAACTCCTTACCCAAAAAAAACGTTTATAGATCGTTATATTGTGACCATAAAAGCTAAATGCATTTATTGATGACTATCCGGATAAAACTTATACTATCGCTTTTATTAACTTGTTGTATTTACAAAACCGGTTTTGGCCAGGCTACTGCTGCTCAGACAACCATTATTCCTGAACTTTCTGATGCTAATATTCAGCGATTGATAGATACAGCCATTAAAAATTATCCCCGTATTGGTTATTTTAAAAACAGGGTTAGCGTAGCCGAAGCCAACGTATCAAAAGTTAAAGCATCGTGGTTTGATGCCTTAACTGTATCATATGTTTATCAACCTAATGATCCTACTATAAATCCTGTTAATCCTACAAGTACCTATTTTAAAGGAGCGCAGGCAGGTGTGTTTTTAAACTTTGGAAGTTTATTATCAAAACCATCGGCCGTTAAGCAAGCCAAGCGCGAGGTTATGGTACAACAAAGCGAACAGGAGGAGTATATTAATACGCTTAGCTATGAAGTTAAACGGCGCTACTTTATGTATGTACAGCGCGTGGCCGAATTGAAACTGCAGATACGCTCTGCTGACGATGCTGAGACCCAGTTAAAAGATTTTAAGATTAAGTTTGAAAAAGGGGAAGAAACTTTTGACAGCTATAGCAAGGTTTTGATACAGCTTACTGAGCATCAGCAAACAAAAGTACAGGCAGAGGCCAATGTGTTTATTGCCAAAGCCGGAGTTGAGGAATTGATTGGTACCAAACTGGAAAACGTTATAAAGTAAATGGATCTGAAAAGCTTTTTACGGGTTTTAAAAAGACACAAGTATACAATTGTGATCATTCCGTTGATTGCGGTTATCATCACCTATTTTTTAGTTCGCAACCAGGGAGATTCATATTCATCGGAGGCTAAGATAGCCACCGGCATTGTTGACCAAACCCAACGCGGTATTGGAGATATTGTGGGTTTTCAGGAATCAGAAATAAACCAGGAATTTTCTAACCTGGTGGAGATGATCCGCTCAAAGCGTATATTGGAGCAGGTGTCCTACAAGCTGATGATCCATGATCTAACCAGCGATAAACCCTTTCGCCCACCAAGTAAACTGGTGCTTACTTTAAATGCCAGTGCGCGGCAACACGCAATTGATGGTTATACTGCAATGTATAAAAAGAGGCAGGCCCTTTCTTTGTTTAATCCTGATCAGAATGGGATGAATAAGTTGCTTGAATCAATGAAGTATGATGATAAATCATTACTTGATAAGTTGCAAGCCTACCGCCTTCAAAACAGCGACTATATCAGTGTGCTATTTGACTCGGAGAACCCCGAGCTTTCTGCTGTTGTGGTAAATACACTTTGTAATGAATTTATAGGTTATTACGGCGAATTAGTTAAAAATAATCAGCAAAAATCTGTCGATTTTCTATTCAATTTACTACAGGTTAAACGCGATACGCTTGAAGCCAAAATGATGGCTTTAAAAGATTACAAAACCCGCAATCACGTTTTAAATCTAAACGAAAAAGCCAAAAGTTTATACGGGCAGATGGCCGATTTTGAAACACGGCGCGAGGAAGTAGATAAAGTATCCCGCTCAACCGCGGCCGCCATAGACAGCATTGACAGGCAGTTTAAACCGGGATCGCGCAGGTACAGCGAAAGTAATAAGTTAGACGTTACACAGGATCTGATATCGGCACAGTCGCAATTGCATGCCGCTAATGATGCCTACGTACAAAGTGGTTTTAACCCACGTTACCGTCGGTCGGTAGATTCGCTTAAAAATGTAGTATCTAATCGTTTAGGGTCGCTTTCTGATAAATATATCGTCAATCCGCTGGCTACCAAACAGGACCTTGTTGACCAGCGCTTAAGCCTGCAAATACAAAATGACCTGGCTGTAAATAGTAAAGGCGCTATAAACAAAGAGATAACGAGGCTTAATAACAAATTTGATGAGTTGGTTCCGCATGAAGCTGCAACACAATCGTTAGAGCGGGCTGTGGATATTGCCAGCCAGGAATACATGGAGATATTGCAAAAATATAACCAGGCGAGTTTAGAGTCGAGCTTTAGCACCAAGTTGCGTTTATTGGAAATTGCCGAACCGGGGCAAGCGCAGCCATCGAAGAAAATGCTGCTGGTAATATTGGCAGGCGTAGCCAGTTTTATTGCCTGTATCGCGGTGTTGTTTATTCTCTTCTTTTTAGATAACAGTATAAAAAATGCTGTTGAGCTTGCTAACCGTACCAAAGCACCTGTGCTGGGCAATTTGAATAAATTATCTGATGCTACGATAGACCTGCGTAACATTTGGGAAAGCAATCAAGGCGGTAAGGATCTGAGAGAGTTTAAAAACCTGATGAGGGCTACACGCTTTGAGATAAGTAACGAATTGAAAGAATGTAATATATTACTGATCAACAGCTTGTCCTCCGGCGAAGGAAAAACATTTTTCGCGCTTAATTTAGCCTATGCCTATGGACAGATCAATCAAAAGGTGCTGGTGATAGACGCTAATTTTGATAACCCTGTAATTACGCAATCTGTTAAACCAAAATTATATCTCGAGGATATACTTAATAATTACAGCGAGATCCTTACCGTACAGGCTAATCAGAAAATAAGCTTTGTAGGTAATAAAGGCGGCGATACTTCTATACTTGAGATAAGTAGCGAGCAACGCATTAAAGAAGTGCTACAGTCGTTAAAGGTGATATTTGATGTTATTATAATTGAAGCACCGGCGCTTGATGCACTGAACCGTTCAAAAGAACTGAGTTTGTTTGGTGAAAAAATTATAACGGTTTTTGAGGCGAATAAAAACATAAGCGACGCCGGAAAACATCATGTGGAATACCTGAAAAATCAGAACGACAAGTTTATCGGCTGGGTAATAAACCTGGTGGATAACGATCAGTTAATAAGCGAATAGCAAAAAACCTCTGAAATGGCAATTGTTGGCTTTATTTGGATATTTATTCAGGTTTTAATAGGCTATAACCTGGTATTGCCAGCATTCATTTACATCCTGTCGTTTTTCCGTAAGAACAATACACCGGTACTGGCGTCGGTAGAAGGCGATTACGCCATTATTGTAACTGCGTATGAGCAGGTTACTAATATACCCGCCGTTGTTGAGTCGCTTTTGAAATTAAAGCACAGCAATTATTTGATCTATATAGTTGCTGATAAATGCGATATAAGCTCGCTAAATTTTAGCGACGACAGAGTTATTGTACTCAGGCCCCCTGAAACACTTGCCAGCAATACCCGCTCGCATTTTTACGCCATTAACAACTTTAAGCGCGAGCATGAGCGCCTTACTATAATTGATAGTGATAACCTGGTACATCCGGATTATTTAATTGAGCTGGACAGATATTTTTACAAAGGTTACTTAGCCGTTCAGGGCATCCGCGAAGCGAAAAACCTCAATACTACTTACGCCTGTTTAGATGCCGCCCGCGATATTTATTACCATTTTTATGATGGTAAACTATTATTTAAAGTAGGTTCATCTGCTACACTTGCAGGCTCGGGCATGGCGTTTACAACATCACTGTATCGCGAGTGCCTGGAACATCTTGACGTTCAGGGTGCAGGCTTTGACAAGGTACTGCAATCACAAATTGTTGGGCGCAACATCAGGATAGCTTTTACCGACCGCGCAAAAGTTTATGATGAGAAAACTACTCATTCAGATCAGTTAGTTAACCAACGTTCACGTTGGATAAACACGTGGTTTAAGTATTTTAAATTTGGCTTCGTTTTACTTTTTAAAGGAATAACCACCCCAAGCTGGAATCAATTTTTATTTGGTTTGATCTTGCTCAGGCCTCCCCTGTTTATTTTCCTGCTGCTTTCGCTGTTATTTTTGTTCGCCAATATATTTATCAGCATAACCGGCGCGTTTATCTGGACAATAGCATTCGTGGTATTTATCGCGGGTTTTTACATCGCACTGGCCCGCTCAGAAACCGACGCCAGGATCTACCGTTCGCTGATCAACATTCCTAAATTTATGTTCTTCCAGGTGCTGTCTTTACTTAAAGCCCGTACTGCCAATAAACGCTCTGTTGCCACAAAACATACATACACCACCACCGTTGACCAAATAGTGAAAGACAATGAGAGTTAATCCGGAGGAGCAAATAGTACGCGGTAAGGAGCTAAAGGCGGAGTATCAGAAAAAAAAAGATAAGATAACCCGCATTGTAGCTTTAGTGGTAGCTTTTTTAAGTACCTATTTTTTCATTATAAAAATTTTGTTTTTGTAATGAGGATAGAGCCAACAACCCCGCAAACCATACTGCAGTTAAAAAAACGGCAGCCTAATTGGGTCCAACGATTTAAAAACTTCGCCTTAGTTGAGAAATTGAATAACCCTGTAGGTATTGGCTTGTTGGTTTTATTAGCTGTTATAGTAGCCGTAGGTACTGCAAAATTCGGTTTTGTTTTTGGTGGTTTGGTTGTTGTAGCCGTAGTGGGGTTACCTGCCCTTTGCGCGGTAGTTGGCTATCCGCAATTTGGTATGGTGGTGCTGCTTGTGCTGGCTTATGGACTTTTTTTATTGGGCAGATTAGGCATACCCGGCCCCATGGGCGTTGTAGCTGATTTACTGCAGGCAGCGCTAATGTTGGGCACGCTGGTAAGCTTGCGCCGCCACAATGATTGGGAATTGCTTAAGGGCCCGGTATCAACCATGATATTGGTTTGGATAGGTTACAATTTATTGCAGATAGCTAACCCCAGTGCCGTATCAAGATTAGCCTGGGTGTATACGGTGCGTACTGTTGCCATTGTATTACTCAGTTACTTCGTATTTTTATATAATATCCGCTCCATAAAATTTGTAAGGCTGATATTTAAAATGTGGCTGGGTATGAGCTTTTTAGCTGCGTTATATGCCTTTAAGCAAGAGTTTATAGGCTTTTCTGCCGCCGAGGAAACCTGGCTGCACTCTGACCCGGAGATAACCGGTCTTTTATTTATAGGCGGGCATTGGCGTAAGTTCTCAATATTTTCTGACCCCGTAGCATTTGCTTATAACATTAACATGGCGGCTATTTTTTGCATAGCGCTAATTGCAGGGAAACTTCCTATGTGGAAGAAAATAGTTCTGGGCATTTTTGCAGCCACTTTTTTGGTTTCCATGCTGTTTTCGGGCACACGGGCTGCCAACGTATTGGTACCGGTGGCGGTTTTTCTTTTCGCCATTATAAATTATAACAGGAAAGTGTTGATATTTAGCTGTATTGGCGCAGTGGGCCTCCTGATACTTATTAATGTACCCTCCGGTAATCCCAATATACAGCGTTTTCAAACGGCATTCCGCCCTAACGAAGACCCCTCCTATAAACTCCGGAAATTTAACCAGGAGCGTATTAAACCCTACATCTACAAACACCCCATAGGCTTTGGGTTAGGTGCCACGGGTGGCTGGGGCAAGCGGTTCGGCGACGGATCTGTAGTGTCTAATTTTCAGCCGGACAGCGGGTATATACGTGTAGCAGTGGAGTTGGGCCCCATAGGTCTGATAATTTTTTGTACGCTGATGTTTACCATTTTGCGAACGGGTATTAATAACTATTACCGTATAAAAGACCCGGAATTGAAAATGTATACTATGGCCGTACTTTTAATAGTTTTTGCGTATAACATAGCTAACTTTCCGCAGGAGGCGTTGGTGCAGTTCCCGTCAAATGTGTATTTTTCGTTGGATGTGGCGCTGCTTACTGTTCTGTACCGTTTAGATAAGCAAAAACAGGCCCAACTGGCAGAACTTAATAAACGATTGACCCTAACCTAAGCAATATGGTAAACGATATACTTAAAGGGAGAGATATTATTGTAGTTGGTCAACAACCCTGGGACGTTGAAATTGGCAGCAACTGCAAAAACCTGGCGCTTGAATTTAGCAGGCATAACCGCGTGTTATATGTAAACTCTGCCCTTGACCGAAGGAACAAAATTAAAAATGCCGACGACCCTAAAATACAAAAGCGCGTAGAGGTAGTTAATGGCCGTATGGATGGCCTGGTAGAACTGAAGGAAAATCTTTGGAATCTTTATCCGGATGAGATCATTGAATCTATTAACTGGATGCCCCATAATTTCATCTACACTTTTTTAAACAGAATAAACAACAGGCGTTTTGCGCGCTCAATTGATAAAGCGGCCAAAAGGTTGGGTTTTAACAATTATATATTGTTTAATGATGATGACCTTTTTAAGAGCTTCTATTTAAAAGAGATGCTGAAACCGGCATTAAGCATTTTTTACTCGCGCGATTACCTGCTATCCGTTGACTATTGGAAAGTGCACGGCAAGACCATGGAACCGGCCTTGATCAAAAAAAGCGATCTGTGCGTTGCTAATTCTACCTATCTGGCGGCATACTGCAAAAAATATAATCCCAATTCGCATTACGTTGGGCAAGGTTGTGATCTGGAGATGTTTACCAACCAACAGGAACTGCCGATACCAGCCGATGTGGAGCCTATAAAAAAACCTGTTATTGGTTATGTAGGCGCTCTGCAAAGTATACGGCTGGATATAGAATTGTTAGAACACATTGCTAAAACCAAGCCTGAGTGGAGCATTGTACTTGTCGGCCCGGAGGATGAAGTATTTAGAGCGAGCAACCTGCATCAGATAAAGAATATCCACTTTTTAGGTGGTAAAGATCCTTCTACCCTGCCATCCTATATTAATTCATTTGATGTTTGCCTTAATCCGCAATCTGTCAATCAGGTTACAATCGGCAACTATCCCCGCAAAATTGACGAATACCTGGCTATGGGGAAACCCACTGTAGCTACCCGCACCGAGGCCATGAGCGTATTTGAAGAGCATACCTATTTAGGCGCTACTAAAGAAGATTATGTTACGCTGATTGAAAAAGCACTAACAGAAGATAGCGCAGAAAAACAGCAGCAACGCATTGGTTTTGCCACTACACATACGTGGGAGAATAATGTTAAAGAGATCTATAAAGCTATAAATCAGACAGAAAGAAGGAAATAACCCAATCTGTCATTCTGGCGAATTGTCATTGCGAGGTACGAAGCAATCGCACAGAGAAAAGCGGCATGCAAGTCCGCGATTGCTTCGTACCTCGCAATGACAGCAAGTATAAATGGCGTTAGCGATTTAAATATTCCCCTTCTTCAATTCATTCACTGCAAAATCACAGGCGCGCGCGGTAAGTGCCATATAGGTTAATGATGGGTTTTGGCTGGCGGAAGATGTCATGCAGCTGCCATCGGTAACGAAAAGATTTTTAACTGCGTGTACCTGGTTATTGCCGTTCAATACAGAGGTTTTTGGATCGTGGCCCATGCGGGCTGTACCCATTTCGTGCACGGTTGCGCCGCCGGGCTTTCTGTAGTTAAAGGTTTCAATATCAGTAAAACCGGCCTCTTCCAACATTTCGCCGCATGAGCTGCGGATGTCTGCCATCATTTTGTCTTCATTGTCTTTAAAAGAAAAATCAACATTGATGAGTGGCAAGCCCCATTTATCTTTCTCAGTCGCGTTAAGCGATATTTTATTATCATGATAGGGCAAACATTCGCCCCAGCCTGCCATCCAAACTGTCCAGGGGCCGGGTGTGGTTATCTGTTGCTTAAAATCAGCGCCAAAACTTCCGAAGTTCTTCATGTCCGGCCATTCAGAACGCTCGCCGTGCCCTTGTATATTAAAGCCGCGTGTATATCCCAGGCCCTCATCGCCTTTAAGATTACGGTAACGTGGTATCAAAAAGCCACAGGGCCTGCGACCCTTATAATACATGTCTTTATAGCTATGGTGCTTACCTGAAGCTCCGGCTGATGAATGATGATCCATCAGATTATGTCCCAGTTCGCCGCTATCGTTACCCATGCCGTTGGGGAACCTGTTTGATTTTGAGTTGAGTAAAATACCTGCAGTAGCAATGGTTGAGGCGTTCAGAAAAACCACTTTGGCGTGATACTCAAAGCTCTCTTTTGTCTCTGTATCAATAACACGTACACCTTTAGCTCGCTGTTTATGCTCGTCATACAAAACCTCGGCAACTATAGAGAATGGCCTTAGCGTAAGGTTTCCTGTTTGCATAGCCGCCGGAATTGTTGAGCTATTGCTGCTAAAATAGCCGCCAAACGGGCATCCGCGCGAACACAAGTTACGGTTCATGCACGGCCCCCTGCTGTCCCAACCTTTGGTTAAATTAGCTATGCGTGCAATTGTAAGCAAACGATCAGAGTTTTTTTTGCGGATAGAATCATTCAGATGATGTTCTATACAGTTTAGCTCCATCGGTGGCAAAAATTCGCCATCGGGCAGTTGATGCAGGTTCTCTTTATTGCCGCTTACACCAATGTGCTTTTCTGCATAACTATACCACGGCGCAATGTCTTTATACCTGATGGGCCAATCAACGCCTATCCCCTCCTTTAAGTTAGCCTCAAAATCCAGGTCGCTTAAACGGTAGCATTGCCTGCCCCAGGTTAAAGACCGACCGCCAACCTGGTAGCCGCGATACCATAAAAATGGTTTTTCCTGTATGTAAGGATGATCTTTATCGTTTACATAAAAAAGCGCGTTGCCGGCATAAGTTCCGGTAGATTGTATGGGGCTGTCGGCTTTAAATTGCGGCGTGTTGTTCAAACGGTACTCAAAATCCCACGGATTTAAGTTTGCGGTGGGATAATCCATTAAATGTTCCACATTGCGGCCGCGCTCCAGCAGTAAGGTTTTTAAACCTTTTTTACATAGCTCCATAGCCGCCCAACCGCCGCTTATACCCGACCCTACCACTATTGCATCAAAACTATTATCTGCCGAAGCCATTTTTTAAATTATTTAGTTGACCAGGCCAGCTGGTTTTTTTGTAACGGAATGCAGGCTTCAAAAGTAACGGGTATATAATCATAAGCCATGCCCTGCGTAGCACCGGCTAAAGATGTGCAATACCCTTCAACGGTAAGGTCGCGCAGATGAAAGAAGAAAGGCGCGCCCAAAAACTTACGGTTAGCGCGGTTCAATAAATCAAACGGATAGGTTGCCTTATCCTCAAAATGCTTTAAAATTTTATTTTTTTCATCGCTTGCGCAGTTGGTAAATAGCTTTTTATACTCATCCATAGCATAATGGTCAACTGCATACAAGCCTGCTAAAAACGACCGCTGCATTTTTGGGTCGGTATTTTCCGCGATCATTTTTATGATGTAGTCTTCAACATGCGCATCTTTTGCTCCCGGTGTATGCGTACGCGGAATTATCGTTTCGGCAAGTTCAGCAATTAAAGGTTTCTTTTTAGACAGATCACTTAGCGGTATAGCTTTGCCTGGGGTTAAAAAGTTATATAAAGCGCCTGATGCACCACCCAGCGTTACTATGGCTACAATACTTTTAATGGCTGTTTTCCTTTTCATTTACCGGTTTTAAAAGTAAGGTAATCAAATGTGTGTTTCACATTTCTATATATCGCCCTTACAAAACTTATCGCAAAGTTATCACTTTGCCGCACATCGCTGCGTGTCATGGTGCTGGGTTCATCTTCAGAGTTAAGCTGATCAAATAAACCTTTGGGATCATCATAGATCATCGCCTTCCCTTTGTTTTTATTAAAGGACATAGCCATGGTGAACTCCGTTTTATCGCCTTTTATCCCTTCAGGATACCGCCCGAATTTTTCTAAAAAGCTACTCCTGCGTAAGTGAGGGTGATCGCTGTAAACATGAAACTTGCGGTACCCCGGATACCATATCTTAAATATCATTTCAGAAAAGCCGTTTTTATACGGTTTAAGATAAGGATATTTAAAATAGGCATAAAACCTTACTATATCAACATCTTTTCGCTCCTCCATAATGGCTAAGGCATTTTCTAAATGCGTTTTATAACCGGGGAATGGATCAAAATCTTCTTGAACATATAAGGTATAAGGTGTGTTTATGGCATCCTGCCCCTTATTAATGTTATTACCGAGTCCGGCGTTTTTAGGGGTGGTTATCAGGCGGAAATGGTATTTATCGGTAATTGATTTAAGGTAATCAAGGTGTTCCGGCTTACTACCATCATCAGATACCACAATATCGCCAAAACTGATATGCTGCGCTTCAAATGCCTTTAATAAGCGCTCAAGCGACTGGCTGCGGTTATAATGAGTAACCAGTAAAGTGATTGAACTGAACTTAGAAGCCGACATAATTATTTTTTAACCGGTTTGGTAAACAACACCTGGTAAGTGTTTTTTAATAATCTGAATTGCAAATACGCCGCGCGTAATGCCAAAGCAAGCGGGTTTCTGCTTTCGCGCCAGTTGGCCCTGCTCATGGTACTTGGCTCGTCGGATGAATTTTTTTGCCAGAACATATCGTTAAAATCATCCCGGATAATGCCTTTGCCTTTGTTTTGAATAAAGGATACGGCCATACCGAATTCGGTTAGATCGCCTTTTATACCTTCAGGATAACGGCCGAATTTCTCGAAAAAAGTGCTTCTGCGTAAATGCGGATGATCACTATAAACATAAAATTTAAGGTGATTATTGGCCAACGGAGAAATACTGAATTTCATTTCAGAAAAGCCTTTACCATAGGGTTTTGTATACGGATATTTAAAGTAGGCGTAAAAGCGCGCTACGTCCAGTTGTGGGTCGGCGTTCATAAAGCCGAGCGCGTCTTTAAAGTGTTCTGCAAAAGCCGGTTTGGGCTCAAAATCTTCCTGAACATAAAGCGTATACGGCGTTTTTACGGCATCCTGTCCTTTGTTAATGTTGTTGCCCAAACCCGCGTTTTTAGGGGTGGTGATGAGCCTAAAGTTTAACTCTTTCTCAAGCACCTTCAATCTTTCCTGGTTTTCGGGCTTGCTGCCATCGTCAGATACCACAATGTCCTCAAAGGCAGCATTGAGCGCCGTAAAGGCATTTAGCAACCGCTCCAACGATCTGGTGCGGTTATAATGAGTAACCAGTAAAGTAACGCCTTCAAAATAGGTTTTATCCCTGCTCATGCGCGAACAAAATGTTTTTAGTTGCCGTTTAAAAGGATAAAATTCTTTATCCTTGTTTCAGCGTAAGTTTACGAAAAGATGTTCAAAAAAGTTTTTAATCTTATCCGTAATAAACATTTTTTATCCTTAGCGGGCAATATCATTATGTCCGGGCTGGGTTTGGTTACCACTACGTTGATCTATCGCGCTCTCCCGCAGGATAGTATGGGTAATTGGGTACTTTTTCTTTCTAACCTGTTGTTTATTGATACCATTCGTTCCGGCTTTTTAACAACTGCTTTTATTAAGTTTTTTGCCGGCTCAAGTGAAGAGCGAAGCGCAGAAGTGGCGGGGTCTGCGTGGTTTATAGGCGCTGTCATTTCCGGCATACTCGCGCTCATTGGCTTGTGTTCCTACCCTTTTTTACATTTAATAAAAGGCGATGGTTACCGGCTGTTCTTTCAGTTCTCAGGTTTGTATTACCTGATATCTTTACCTTGGTTTATGGCAACCTGCATGGTACAGGGTCAGCAAAAGTTTGATCGCCTGCTTTACATCCGCTTCTGCAACCAGGGCAGTTACATTGTTTTTATTATAGCGCTAATGGTTACCGGCCGGGCCACTATACATGCCATATTAGCATCTTACCTGGTATCCAGCTCGTTAACAACTGTATTTGTACTCATAAAAGGTTGGTCGGGCATAAGCAATTTAAAACACCGGACTAAGGCAGGTATTTTGGAGATCTATCATTTCGGCAAGTTTTCTGTTGGGTCATCATTAAGCTCAAATATGTTTAGCTTTTCTGATGTTCAAATAATTAATACTTTACTTGGCGCGTCTGCCCTTGCTATTTATAACCTTGGCCAAACATTGATGCAACTGGTTGAGATACCATTACGCAGCTTTTCTGCTACAGGTATGCCCGAACTATCAGCCGCTTATAACCAGGGCAACCGCGAGTTGGTAATACACACAATGAAACGTTATGCGGGTATGTTGGCGGTAGTTTTAATACCTATAGTTATAATTGGCTGCGCTCTGGCCGATCTGCCTATTTATATTATAGGTGGTGGCAAGTATGTGGGTACCGAGGCGGCTAATGTTTTCCGGCTATTTTTAAGCTTTGCCATTATCTTCCCACCTGATAGATTCTTTGCGCTTACACTTGATGTTATACATCAACCTAAAATAAACTTTTATAAGGTGTTGGTAATGCTGGCGGTTAATATAGCTACAGATTTTCTGGGTATTTACTTAACCGGCAGCGTTTACGGTATCGCCTTTGCTACGGTGTTCCCTATTTTAACCGGTACTATAATTGGATACTGGGCGCTTAACAGATATAGCAAATTTACCTACTGGAGTATTTTTAAAACAGGCTTTTATGAAGTGAAGCTATTTTTGAAGAGCCATTCGCGTAAGAAAGCGGTAAACGCGTAAATTGGGTAACCAACAGCAATTAAACTTTGCAAATATTTACATCGTTTGCGTAACGGAAATATTATTCTGATATTTAGTGCAACCAACTATAAATCATAATGAGACAAATTAACACTAATACTGCCTGCTCAGGCAAAATGAGCTTCGGCAGGTCTGCACTTATCACGGTACTTTGTTTAAGCGCTTCGTTAAGTGCCATGGCACAGGCTATGGGCGGCGCGCAAACGCTGTTTATATCCAACGAGGTAAGCAAAGACAATATGGTTACGCTTAGATTTAACGCGCCAAAAGCAAACGACGTTAAGGTTGTTACCCAAATGACCAAAGCGCCGCAGCAAATGAAAAAGAACGATAAAGGTGTGTGGGAAGTTACCTTCGGGCCTGTAAAACCTGATATGTATCCCTACGCATTTAATGTAGATGGAGTGCAGGTTGCCGATCCGGGAAATTCAAACATATTTCCTAACGAGAATTTTCAAAACAGCGTACTCGATGTGCCCGGCCCTACTCCCCTGGTGCATTCCATTCGTAATGTGCCGCACGGCCTGGTAACTTATCGTTACTACAACTCGGCTGAGTTAGGCAACCGCACGGTTGTTGTTTACACGCCGCCGGGCTACGAAGCTAATCCTTCAAAAAAATACCCGGTTCTGTATTTGTTGCACGGATCATCGGACACTGAAGAAACCTGGACGAAAGTTGGAAGGGCCAACTTTATACTGGATAACCTGATAAAAGAAGGTAAAGCACAGGAAATGATAATTGTTATGCCTTACGGCCGCGCCTACCCTACCATTACCAAAACCGGTAGCCTGCGCGACTGGCCGAATCTGCAGGAGTTTAAAAAAGACTTTTTTGGCAACCTGATGCCGTTTGTTGAAAAGAATTACAGAACTAAAAATGATAAGGACAGCCGCGCTATAGCTGGTTTCTCCGGCGGTGGCGGCACCTCGCTTTATTTTGGCTTGAACAATCAGGATAAATTTAGTTACGTAATTGGTTTTGCACCGGGGATGCTTAAAAACGAGTTCGACCGCAACAATGCGTACGCGTTTGAAAACCCGGAAAAAACCAACAAACAGTTAAAACTGTTTTGGATGGGTGTTGGAACCGAAGACCCTACCTACGGTACAATAAAGAACGATTACATGAAAGTGTTGGATGAAAAGAAGATAAAATATGAGTCCTTCTTTTCAGACGGTGGACACACCTGGATGAATTGTAAGCTGTTTCTAAGTACAGTAGCTCAAAAGCTTTTTAAATAAAACCATAATCAAAGCCCGGTGCGAATGTACCGGGCTTTGATCGTAATAAGCTAAATCACATTACTGGTATGAGAAGATCTCTGTTAATCTGTTTTTTACTGGCCGCGCATGTTGTAAATGCTCAAAGTGTAAAAAAAGTGCAAACGCTTTTCAATGGCACCGACCTTAAAGGCTGGTACAGCTTTTTAACTTCTAAAGGAAAAAATAATGATCCGGAGAAGATTTTTACGGTGAGTAATAAAATGCTGCACATAACCGGAAAAGAATTTGGCTATATAGCTACAGAAAAATCGTACAAAGATTTTCATTTAGTAGTTGAGTTTAAGTGGGGAACAAAAAAATATCCACCCCGGGATGCTGATACAACAAGGCGGGATAACGGCATATGCTTTTTTGTACCTGCGAATGATACCGACGTTGTATGGCCAAAATCAATTGAGTGCCAGATACAGGAAGGTGATGTAGGCGATATATGGTTAATTGGTTACACCACTGTAGTTATCGACGGAAAGCGCACCACTCCTAAGGATTATAACCGGGCTCAAAAGAAACGCGACGGCGAAAAGCCAACAGGTGAATGGAACCGTGTAGAAGTGATTGCAGATAAAGGAAAAATAAAATATATAGTTAACGGGGTGGTTGTTAACGAAGCTGAAGCGCCGTCTGTAACTGAAGGTAAGATATTGGTACAGTCTGAAGGCGCGGAGATTTACTACCGGAAAATTGAGATAACGGAACTGTAATAATCCCTTTCACACCTTTATACTTGTTTTGTCTCGGAAGATTATCCGTTAAACAGTTTATTGCGTTTAATCTCTTTGCCTTGTCTAATCTGTAAGGCATGCCAACAGCTCGGAACATCAGGCATCCATTTGGGTAATAGTAAAATTATCAGGTATACATCAATATGAGCGATAACGCCGACAATGAAGGTTATCAATAAAGGTACTCCCCCATAACCAAAGCCAATTAAACTGATGAATGCGATGAAAAGTGTAACTGCCCAAAATTTGCTTATTAAAGCATGCGTGGCATTTTCTTTTTTAAACTTTAAAAAGCTTAACACGTAGGTAAGCCCCTCCATTATTAAAATTATTATTATCAAATACCTGTTATCAAGTATTACTTGGGGATTAAGTAACCACGCGCACCAGGCAACACAAAGCCAGAAAAACAGGTCGGTTGTACTATCTATACGTCTCATTTTAACGGTAGATACATTCAACCGTCGGGCAATAATGCCGTCAAAAATATCAGATAGAATTCCCAACAATATCAATACTGCTAAAACAAAGCGCAAAGCTTCCCCATTGCTGTAGGCCAGCCATATCATAACAGGCCCAAGCAACAGCCGGAATAAGATCAATAGATAAGGGATCGATTTCATTTTTAAATAAACATCATGCGCAACGTTCTACCAAACCCACCAGCCTTTTTTCCCGGGCTCTTTTTTAGTTGATAGGTTAAAGCGCATTTCAATGTGTTTAAAGGTCCAGGCAGAGGCTACCCATATAATGGCATAGTTTACTATAAACATGTATGCATAAGCTGATGGCGGTAGCTTTAACGCCCTAAAGAACACCACATTAAATAAACTCAGAATTAGGGTATGGATCATGTAGATAGAATACGAATATTGACCGGTGCGATGCAAAAACTTCGACTTTTTTAGCTGAGCTGATAGCCACCCTTTCTCGAAAGCGAAAACCAGTATAGTTGTAAAAAATACAGCCAGGTAAATAAAACCATAGTTTTTAAACACCTCGCCATAACAAACGGAAATAATGGTAATGGCAAGCATCAGTATCTCTAAAAAGCTAAACAAAACGTTGCCAGCTGTTCTGATGGCAGTTTTATAAGTATTGAACGTTGTGAAGCAAATAACACCAATAAAAAAACCGGTTATGCCACGAAGAAAGCCGTAATCGAAAGTAAATAATAACCCGAATGTGCCGGTTAGCACATGCAGCAATGCTATCCCGGCCAATACAACCAGGGCGTAAACAAACAATTTGCCTTTAGTTAAACCAGCTTTGCCAATCATCAGCATCGTTAAACCGAATACGATATAAGCTATCATTTCGGCGCTTATTGACCAGCTTGCTATGTTCCAGCTCACGTCATGAATGCCGGGCAGCTTTACCGAGTTGAGTAAAAATATATTGCTTAAAAAGGTGCTTAAATTGTTACTTACGTTATCAATTTTATTAACCTGCACATAACCGGCGGCAAAATGTTTAGAAAGTTCTATAGCGACAAAGGCCAGTAAAACAATTAAATGCAGTGGATATAAACGAAAAAAACGCTTTTTGTAAAACCTGTTAAGCTCTGCTCCCGTTGAAATGCTTTGATAACTGTAAGCAATTACAAATCCGCTTAAAACGAAGAAGAAATCGACAAAAAGGTCGCTGTTATAAACAAACTGATTATTTATAATTGGGGTGGCCGAAAAGGTACTCATGTGGAATAAAACAACCAGGCTTGAAAAAATACCCCGGAAAATATCCAATACCTCAAATCTTTCCTTCATTTAAATGTTATAAGTGTATAGCTTTATACGAATATAAGGCAGCTATGTTAGCTTCAATAATAAAACCGAAATAAATTTACCCGCGATACGTGAAAGTAGCACATTTAATACTGGCCCACAGTCAACCACAGCAATTAGAGCGTCTGGTTAATAGCCTGCACCATGATGATGCCGATATCTATATCCACCTGGATAAAAAAACGGATGTCGCGCCATTTCAGCACCTTGCCGGTATTAAAAATGTACACTTTATACAAAAGCGCGTTAAAGTTTACTGGGGTACTTATAATATAATTAAAGCAACCTTTAATGGCTTTACAGAGATATTGAACTCGGGTAAAAGTTATCAATACCTCAACTTATTAAGCGGACAGGATTATCCCCTGCGGCCACAACAGGAATTGCACGATTTTTTGGACGCCAACCCAGGCAAAGCTTTTATGAACTACCTGTTGTTTGAATCTGAATGGCCTGATGGTTTGCCAAGGGTGCGCTTTTATCATTTTAATAATTTCAGGCTGCCGGGGCATTTTATTTTGCAGGAACTTGTTAATAAATTGTTTGGGGCGCGTACCATGCCAAATGATATGATACCTGTGGGCCGTTCGCAATGGTTCACTATATCAATGGACTGTGTGCGATACATACTTGATTATTGGAACAATACGCCCAAACTGCGCCATTTTATTAAACTAACCTGGGGGCCTGATGAGTTTATTTTCCAGACTATTTTATACAATTCGCCTTACCGGGATGTAATGGTAAAAAATGATCTGCGCTATATTGATTGGTCGGGTGGCGGGGTTAGCCCCAAAACTTTAACTGTTGAGGATGCATCGCTTTTGAAGAAATCAGGTGCCTATTTCGCCCGTAAGTTTGATGTGAACACAGATGAAGCTGTTATGGATATTTTAGACGGTTTAGTTAAAACTAACTATTAATTATTCTGCTAAACGCATCCGCACGGTAAATCTGTTAAGCCCCGAAGCGATATCATAATGATAGGTAAACGCTTCGGCAGATCTGGATATAATGACCATACCGAAATGTTCGTTTATGGCGTTAATATCTACCTCTTTCTTGTTGTCGTTTTGTTCGCAGGTAAAACGGACGGTATTGTTCATCTCTACAACGGCGTAAATACTGTGCAGCTCGTCGTAAGTTAATAGTTTTTTGTATCCGGGTGCCTGTTTAAAAATATCGGCAAAATTTTCGGGGTTAAACTGCGAGCCGAAGTCTGTTTTTTCAATGGTAAGGTAATTGTCGTCAAGATAAATTCGCATACAGGTTTCTGCATTCTTAACATGTTTAAGCGCGTTAGTCAGCAGTTCGGTTATTACCATTTCTATTTTAAATCCCAATTGTTCGCTGGCAGCATCCGCAGGTAAAAATTCATAGATAAACGCGCGTATCTCCCGCAACGACGAGATCATTGATTCGCGTATATTAGGTAATACAAACTGATTAAATATTCTACCCGGCATAGCTATTGAGCAAGCGCATCATTAAAATTATCATAGATCTTAAACACCTTATCTAACCTAATCAGCGCGAAAAGGTTTAGGATATCTTTACGCATACCAACCAAAATAACATCAGATTGGAAGGATATGACATATTTAAGCGCCGCAACCAAAGCCCCTAAAAAAGAGCTGTCAATATATTGCACCTGCTCCATATTTATTATAAGGCGTTTTCTTTGATGTTTATCAAAAATATTGATCAACTCGGCCTTAAAGGCATCGGCATGGCCCATGTTGGCATCTTTAATTTGCAGGGTAAGCAAAACGTTTTGGGGATCTTCCTGATATATCTTTATCATACCTATATTTTGTAAATACATATAATGCTTTGATCATCTACCTGCCCCTGTAAATCGTGCTCAAATTTTGCCTTCATTTCGGTAAATGATGTGTTGGGTAACATATCCAGTAAAAGGGAAGCAAAACGGTAGTAATCGCTTTTTTTTCCGGCATCATCGGCTAAGTCTATCATGCCATCAGTAAAAATAAATAATCTGTCGTCGGGCTTAAGTGTTAGCTGTTGCTCGCTGTAGCTTCCATCAGCAAAAAGACCAAGTAATAATCCCGATGAACTAATGTGTGTAACCTTGTTTTCTGCCTGTTTATAATGCATCAAGGGCAAGTCGCCCGCGCCCGAATAAGTTATAGTTGCCTTTTCGCTGTCTATTAATAGCAGCGACAGGCTCGATAAAATATCTTTCAATACTTCATCAAAGCAAATAACATCGTTAACCTGCTGCAATATTTTCGCGGTTGAATATTCGCCGTTAAACGCTGCAAAACGCACAGCAGACCGTATGTAGCTTAGAAAGCCAAAAGTGAAGAACCATGCCATCCACTTTTTACCCATTACATCGCCCAAAACAACAAATGTATAACGGTCGTTAACGCGTATAAAGTCAATAAAATCGCCTCCGGGTATATCATCAAAAGGCTTGTGCCAAAAGTCTATGTTAAAGCCTTCAACCGAGGGGACATTAGCAGGTATTGATTTTATATTGAGCGAGGTAGCCGCTTTTTTTATTTCGAGTTGTGAAAGTTCCCGCTGTTTATCAACGGCAAAAAGTATGTTGTTAACCTTAGATACCAGAACATTTACCGGTGTGTTTTTAAGCACATAGTCAATAGCCTGCAGGTCAAGGCCCTGTATCATCAGGTCGCGGTCTGAAAAGTAAGTCAGAAACAGAAATGGAATATTCTTAAAGAACTCATCTTCCATTAAATACTTCCTGAACTGCAACCCGTTCATCGCCCCCATGTTATAGTCAGACAGGATAATATCTGGCGCGTTCGTTTTGTCTAAAAAGGCGATAGCATCCTCAGCAGACTGGGCGGTATCACAAACAAATCCTGAATTTATAAACGCCTGGCCCATCAGCTTTAAAAAAAGCGCGTCATCATCAACAAGTAATATTTTGTAGGGGCGTTTATTCATTTGTCCGACTTAAAAAAGGGTCTTCATATAAAGTTCGTATCAGCATATAAATTCCGGTAAGTATAATAATGCAGGCAATTACATCCATTATTGTTATCCCATCATCCTCAGTAAAATAATAGATAGTAAACAATTCAAATGAAGGTGGGGCGGGTATAATTATCATAGACAGGCCCAGCATCACCATTACCACTGATATGATTATCAGCACTAAATTATTTATTTTTTTTGCTTTTAAATACTTTCCGGCTACCCGGCTATCCACTTTGTTAGATAATAACAGGATTGAAAATTCATCAAGCAACTCCTCGCGCGAGGCATCCTCTTTTTTATCAATTACGTTGAATGCGGCAATAGCGTCCATAGCTACATTTTCATCACGATTGTATAGGGCATTGTTGAATTTTTGCTGAAGGCGATCCCGCGTGTCATCATCCAATTCATTACCGGCCAACAACGCCGCAACCTCGGTGAGCTTTTCGTCAACCGCCGATTCAATTTCTGCGCCGGTCAACGGTTTCTCTTTTATATTATTTGCTTTGATTCTCAATTTTAATTAATAATTTCAACAAAACATAGCAGCGGCTTTCTCCGTATTAGCCCACAATATCTATATAATGAAATTGGTTTCCATCATTACGGTTAATTTTAATCAAAGTTACGTTACAGAACAATTGTTAACGTCTATAAGCCAAACAAATACCTATTCTGCTATTGAAATAATAGTTGTTGACAACGGAAGCACCGAAAATAGCGTACCCGAATGGAAAATAAAATACCCCGAAATTATTTTTATCCGCTCTGATAAAAACCTGGGTTTTGCCGGTGGCAATAACCTGGGCATTAATGCAGCTAAAGGCGATTATTTTTTTCTGGTGAACAATGATACCGAGTTTACGGACGGCCTTGTACAAACATTAGTTGAAACCCTTGAGTCTAATTCACGTATAGGTATGGTATCGCCTAAGATAAGGTATTTTGACCAGCCGGAAATGCTGCAATACATGGGCTTTACTGATATGAACTACTATACCGCTCGTAATGCCAGTATTGGCCAGTTTGAAACCGATGATGGGCAGTACGACCATTTAACAGGCCGTACCGGTTATGCCCACGGCGCGGCAATGATGGTTAAAAACGAATGCATTGATAAAGCGGGCTTAATGGCCGACACCTTTTTTTTATATTATGAGGAACTGGATTGGTGCGACCGTATTAAACGCGCGGGCTATGAAATATGGTTGCAGAGCGCCGCGCTTATTTATCATAAAGAGTCGGTATCGGTAGGTAAAATAAGCGCGCTTAAGGAGTATTTTATGAACCGTAACCGCATTTTATTTATACGCAGAAATGCCCCGTTACCGGCACGATTATTTTTTTATATCTACTTTGTAGCTTTAGTTGCGCCTCGTAACATATTGAAATATATTAAGATAGGGCATAAAGACTTTATCAGGTGGTTACTAAAGGCCATTTGGTGGAATGTTACCCAAAGTAAGGACAGTAAAAAATTAGGTTACCCTATTGCACTATGATAGCATTATTCTGGATAAGCTTTTTTATTATTTTCTATGCCTTTATCGGATACGGCATATTGCTGTATTTCATCATAAAAATAAAGCGCGCGGTTAAAGGTAAGCCGGTATTACCTGCTGCCGATAACCTGCCCACTTGTACCTTAATTGTTGCGGCATACAACGAAGAAATTTTTATTGCCGAAAAGATAAAAAACAGTCTTGAGCTTAATTATCCGGAAGGTAAACTCCAGCTTATATTTATTACCGATGGCTCAAGCGATAAAACCGCTGATATTGTAGCTAAATATCCGGGCGTGATACACATGCATTCTGCCGGGCGTAAAGGCAAAATGGCCGCTGTTAACCGCGCTATAGCCAGTGTTACAACTGATGTAATGGTATTTACCGATGCCAATACATTTTTAAACAATGACGCGATAATTAATATTTGCCGCCACTATGCCGATGCCAAAGTAGGCGCAGTAGCAGGCGAAAAGCGTGTACTGATAACTGAGAAATCTGACGCTACGGCCGGTGAAGGTTTTTACTGGAAATATGAATCTAAATTAAAGGTTTGGGATTCTGAATTATACTCTGTGGTAGGTGCTGCCGGCGAATTATTCAGTGTGCGCACTGATCTGTACGAGCACGTGCCCCCTACCGCCATTATTGACGATTTTATGATCTCTATGCTGATAGCCAAAAAGGGTTACCGCATTGTTTACGAACCAGAGGCTTACGCCATGGAAACAGCATCAGAAGATGTTAAAGAAGAACTAAAACGTAAGATCCGCATTGCCGCGGGCGGCTTGCAGTCGGTTATATGGTTAAAGAGTTTGTTTAACCCCTTTCCGTTACCCATATTATCGTTTCAGTACATCAGTCACCGGGTGTTGCGGTGGACGGTTGTGCCCTTCCTGATGATAGCATTGGTGGGGCTGAATATTGCCATTGTACATGCAAATGGCGGTGCCATATATCAATTGTTTTTGGCGGGGCAGGTCGCGTTTTACGGTATGTCCCTATTTGGCTGGATGTTAGAAGCAAGGCAGGTTAAAATCAAAATATTTTTTATCCCCTACTATTTCTGTATGATGAATTACGCCGTAATAAGAGGGATCTTCCGCTATCTTTCGGGCAAACAGAGCGCCGTTTGGGATAAGGCAAAACGTAAATGATATGACGCTAAAAGAGAAAATAAAAAGCAACCCAAGGCTTAAAAAGTTGGTTCATTGGATGTTGATACCAACGGGCGATGCCAAACCGCGTTTGTGGGTAAAGCTATTTGTTAACCCGTTTGTGCATAAGCGTGGTAAGGGCTCAAAAATACGCTGGTACGCCGTACTTGATGTTATACCTTTTAATAAATTTAACCTGGGCAATTGGTCAACCATTGAACATTTTTGCAACGTTAATAATGGCGTAGGCGATGTTACCATAGGTTATGATAGCCTTATTGGGCGAAGCAATATCATTATAGGCCCCGTAACCATTGGTAATAATGTAATTTTTGCTCCTAACGTGGTTGCGAGTGGTTTAAACCATGAGTACCGTGACATTAAGGTTCCTATCAGGCTGCAGAAAATTATAGTAGCCCCCATAATCGTAGAAGACAATTGCTGGATAGGTGCTAATTCGGTAATTACATCCGGCGTTACTATTGGCAGGCATAGCGTTATTGCGGCCGGGGCAGTGGTAACTAAAAATATTCCGCCCTATTCTGTCGCCGTAGGTAATCCTGCACGCGTTATTAAGCAGTATGACGAGGCAAGTGGTGAATGGGTGTCCGTAAAAAATTAGTTGTAAGGTTTAAACCTTATACGTTACAGGGGGTCGAATAGCTATAATTCAACCTGACATACCATGAAAAAAATCACCATTGCCTTTTCGCTAATGATCGCGTTTGCCGCCTGCAGAGTTCCATCGTACACTATCGGAATGTCTGAAACAGACTTTAAATCAAAACACAAATGGACCGCGCAAGTGGCCGAGCAAACCGCAAGCCATACTGTTTATAAAGTACAAACAAGCTTCCAGGATGAAAAAAGGAAAACTTATCAGTTTTTTTATTTTGAGAATGGTAAACTGGTACGCTTAGACGAAGGCCAGGCCATGTTTGGCATTTAATTGTACTGCGGATAGTTTTACAATTGGTAGGCTATCCGCATAAAACTTAAAACTTCCTCATTGATGTCCTCTGCGTGCAATAGCCGTAAGTGATGGTTGAATTGATTGCTGCCGGGTACCTGCGCTACTTTCTGAAAACAGAGATTGTCATAATACGGCTCCCGGAGCGGGAATACTACATGTATAAAGTTTTTGCCTAACTGCGTTACCCATGCAATACGTTTATGGCTGTTGGATATACCGATCATGGTTTTGGTAGCTTCTGTACTGATCTTCCCTATCTTTTCAAACTCGCTTATAAAATGACGGTAAAGAGCCAGCGTATGGGCAGACTTGCCTGCCAGCAAATCCTGTACTTGTTTACTATTGTCCATAGATTGTTATTTAAATCATTAAATAGATCGCGATTAGTCGCTTCGAAAAGATTTCTCCCTCCGCCCAGCTCAATCCCACGCTGGTCGTCTAAATGACAACGGCGTTATAACCATTTTGTCATCTCGACGCAAGGAGAGATCTATACACATGCCACTCCTGTGGCTCAAACTATGTATGGATTTCTCCGCCGCGCCAGCGCTCACGCCTCCCGCCGCTCCGTCGAAATGACAACGATGTTAATCTAATTTAGGAATAATCGCATCCAATCCCCAACGCTCCTCAATACCTAACCCAAATAAAGCGAAATCATATTTTACCGGGTCAAGCGGATCAAACTGGCGCAGCTTTTCTGTTAGTTCAACGGCTGTTTGCCAATCGGTTTGCTTTCGGTATATAAGTTTCAGATTACGGGCAACACGATCAACGTGCAGGTCGCAAGGCATTATCAGGTCGGCGGGTTTTATTCTGTTCCAAATGCCAAAATCAACGCCTTTATCATCCTTGCGTACCATCCAGCGTAAAAACATGTTCAGCCGCTTGCAGGTTGATTTTTGCGACGGCGATGAAACATGTTTTTTTGTGCGATGAGGTGCGTCTTCCAACGAAAAAAAGTAAGATCGGAAGTGGTTTAACGCGTTTTCAACGGTGGGACTGTCACCACCGCCCGGCAAGAAAGCATCCTCCAATGAGTTGTAATTAGAATAATGCTGTCTGAAAAATGCGACGAAATACAAAGTATCTATATCATTAAAAGTGCGGTGTTTAAAATGCAGCAGCTTTTTCAGGTCAGCTTCCTCGTGATTCATTATAAAATCATAAGGTGCGCCATCCATCAAGCTAATTAGTTCTTTACACTTATTAATTATGGTTACCCGTTGCCCCCATGCCAATGTAGCCGCCCAAAAGCCCATTATTTCTATGTCCTGCTTTTTAGTAAACAAGTGTGGAATAGATACCGGATCGTTCTTTATAAAATCCGGTTGGTTGTATTGAGCAACTTTGGTATCAAGAAAAGCTTTAAGATTGAATGGTTGAATAACACCCATTACCTGCTATTAATAAACTAATTTAGAATTGCTATTTATCATATTCACCACTTCCTTAAAGCTTTTCGAAATAAGTTCAGGACGAACGTCTTCTAATGAAGGATAAATCTTATATATTCCGACTCTGCCGATTCTAAAACCAATGTGATTAGCAGAAAGCGAGTAGTCGCTAAACGTGATAAAATCTCTTTCCGGTTCAAACTCTTCGATTATCCTCTCAAGCGACCAAACACTGAATAAATGTTCTTCCCATTCTAAATAATCGAACCCATTCATCTCTAAGTAGAGTTGCTTAAAATCGTCCGGAAATTGAAAATTCAAAAATGATTCGGCCGTTTCAATAAGGGTAGTTGAGGCCTTTTCGTTGAGTTTCAAATTTTGAGATTTCCAAATACCCAAAGCTTCATCTAGCCATTTTTCCATTTAAAAAAAAATATGTTACAATAAGTTAGTCAAAAACTCCCCCTTTAGGGGGCTGGGGGGCTAAAGCCTGCTTCAAATCCTCCAGCAAATCATCCACATCCTCTACTCCTACACTTAAACGTAAAAGGTTATCCACCACTCCTACTTTCTCACGTGCTTCTTTGGGTATAGAGGCATGCGTCATGGTAACAGGGTGATTAATTAGTGATTCTACGCCGCCTAATGATTCTGCCAATGTGAACACTTTAAATGATGATGCTATACGGAAAGTCTCCTGAAGGTCAGCATCTTTCAAGGTAATAGATATCATGCCGCCAAAATCGTGCATTTGCTGTTTAGCAATGTTGTGATTAGGATGATCGGTAAAGCCCGGCCAGTATATTTTATCAACTTTGGGGTGCGTTTTTAAAAACTCTGCTATTACGCGGCCGTTCTCGCAATGGGCTTTCATGCGTAAATGCAGGGTTTTAATGCCACGCAGTACCAGAAAGCTGTCCATTGGGCCCGGTGTAGCACCACAGGCGTTGTAAATGAAGAACAGGCGTTTATAAAGGCCCTCGTCGTTCATCATCAAAGCGCCCATCACTACATCGCTATGGCCACCGATGTATTTGGTAACAGAGTGCATCACAATATCTGCACCCAGATCAATAGGATTTTGCAAATACGGCGAAGCAAAGGTATTATCAACCACAGTAAGTAAACCCTTCTCCTTGCCAATTTTGGTCACCGCCGCTATATCCACTATTTGCATAGTAGGATTGGTTGGTGTTTCTATCCAGATGAGTTTTGTTTTTTCATTGGTATACTCCCTTATAATATCAGGATCAGACAGATCCAGGAAGTGAAATTTAATTCCGTAGTTGGCGAATACTTTAGTAAAAATGCGGTACGAGCCACCGTACAGGTCATCGCCGGTAATAACTTCGTCACCGGGTTGCAATAGTTTCATTACCGCATCGGTCGCACCCATTCCGCTTGAAAAAGCTAAACCGAATTTGGCATTCTCTAAAGCTGCCAAACAATTTTCTAATGCCTTACGTGTAGGATTGGTGCCACGCGAGTATTCATATCCCTGATGATCGCCCGGCGATTTCTGCCAGTAAGTTGAGGTCTGGTATATCGGCGTCATTACTGCGCCGGTGCTTGGATCGGGCTCTTGCCCTGCGTGTATAGCTTTGGTGGCGAATTTCATGTTGTGCTTTCAGCACGGTCCATAGTCGATAGTCGATGGACCATAGTTAAAATAAAGATATCCATAACTATGGACTATCGACCATGGGCTATGGACCTAAACCTAATATGCTCGTGCAAAAAGCACCCGTTGATTTGACGGCTTACCGGTAAGAATACACTTACCCTCCTCTTGTTTATTATCTAAAGGTATACAACGTATAGTTGCTTTAGTTTCGTCTTTAATGCGTTGCTCTGTTTCGGGCGTTCCATCCCAATGGGCAGAAAGGAAACCGGGTTTTTCGTCTAACAAGCGTTTAAACTCTTCATACGTATCAACCTCCGTAGTACTTTCTGTTCGGAAAGCAGCCGCTTTCTGATAGATGTTTGTTTGAATTTCTTCCAATAAAGCCTCTATCTTCACAGCTAAGCCATCCTGATTTACGGTTTCTTTAGTTTTCGTGTCGCGACGAGCCAGTTCCACCGTGCCGTTCTGCATATCGCGACTGCCAATGGCAACGCGCAACGGTACCCCTTTTAACTCGTACTCGGCAAACTTAGCACCTGGCCTGTGTGTGTCCCGGTTGTCAAACTTAACTGATATGTCTTTAGCTTTCAGTTCTTTACTTAGGCTATTTACATAAGCAGTTATATTGGCTAACTCCTCATCATGTTTATAAATCGGTACAATAACAACCTGTATCGGAGCCAGCTTTGGTGGCAATACTAAACCGGCATCATCAGAATGCGCCATAATTAAGGCACCTATTAAACGCGTGGATACGCCCCATGAGGTGGCCCAAACGTAATCTTGTTTATTATCTCTTGTAGTGAATTTTACATCAAACGCTTTTGCAAAATTCTGCCCCAAAAAGTGCGATGTACCTGCCTGAAGCGCTTTTCCATCCTGCATTAAAGCTTCAATACAATAAGTATCCAAAGCGCCTGCAAAACGTTCGTTGGGTGTTTTGCGTCCTTTTACAACAGGCAATGCCAGCCAGTTCTCAACAAAATCAGCATAAACATTCAGCATTTGTTCGGTTTCAGCAATAGCTTCGTCTGCAGTAGCGTGCGCGGTGTGCCCCTCCTGCCATAAAAATTCACTGGTGCGTAAAAACAAACGCGTGCGCATTTCCCAACGCATTACGTTGGCCCATTGGTTAACCAAAATAGGCAGGTCGCGGTAGGATTGGATCCAGCCTTTATAAGTGTTCCATATAATGGTTTCAGATGTTGGGCGGATGATCAGCTCTTCTTCCAGTTTAGCTTCCTCATCAACTATTATATTACCCTCGCCGTCGTTTTTTAAACGGTAATGTGTAACCACGGCGCACTCTTTAGCAAAACCATCAACATGGCTTGCTTCTTTAGAAAAAAAAGATTTTGGTATTAATAAAGGGAAATAGGCATTGCTATGGCCGGTATCTTTAAACATTTTGTCCAACACACCCTGCATCTTTTCCCATATAGAATAACCATACGGTTTAATGATCATGCAGCCTCTTACAGGCGAGTATTCGGCCATATCGGCCTTAATTACCAGGTCGTTATACCATTGCGAGTAATCTTCATCTTTACTTATAACTCCTTTGCTCATACTTTGTGATAGAAATGTGACTGTTATTTTTATACTTTCGCATCCAAATTTATAAATTTATACGTTATTAGTCCATGTTAATTAAACCTTAAGCCTATTTATCTGTCTAAATTAGAAATCTATCAATACTAAAAACTATGCAGCGCAACCTAAAATATTTAATAGCTATCTGTGCTATTGCGTTGAGTGCCTGCTCAACCAGCCAGAAATTAGCTTCTACACCAGGCGTTGACGACGACGATGTATATTACACACGGGCAAAAGCCGGCGACGAGATTGTTTATGCTGATAATAATTATCAGGCAAATAATGGCTATAGCGACGACAACGACGACTATTACTATTACGGAGATTATGCATCCAGGATAAACAGGTTTGATTACTACTCTCCTTTCTCGTACAACAATTTTTACTATGGTTACTCACCCTATAACCGCTGGGGCTGGGGAGGAATAGGCATGAATATGGGCCTGGGCGTTAATTATGGCATGGGTTACGGTTATGATCCCTTCTTTTACGGCGGCATGTACTCCCCTTATTTTTACGATCCATTCTATGCCTCTTTTTATGGATATGGCTATGGCTTAGGTTATGGATACGGGCTGGGTTATGGCTATGGTTATTCGCCATGGGGTTATGGCGGCTACGGTTTGGGTTATGGATACGGCTACGGTGGCGGCGGGTATTTAACCGGTGGCTATGGCCAAAGACAAAACCCTCGTCCGGTTTATGCTGGCGGCACTGCTGCAACATCAACTACACCGGGAAGAACCACAGTATATCAAACTATGCCGGGCCGCAGGCCTGGTGACCTGAGCACCCAAAGTATTTCTACCGTGGGTGGACAAGTACGTGGTGTGCGTGATACCAGAACCCGCGACGGCAATGTAAGCCGCCCTGAAGTACAACAGGTTAGGCCACAATACAATCCACCTGCACCATCTACCAATTTTGGCGGTGGTGGCGGCGGCGGAAACTCCGGCGGCGGTGGTGGTGGCGGCGGCGGTCGTCCGGTTAGGCCATAATAAACTTTTATTTTTTTGACACAACACTATGAGAACTAAATATATAATGTGCCTGATAGCTTTAATAGCGATAGGCAAAACCAGCTTTGCACAATATGCTAAGGACGCCGTTCGCTTTTCCGGTGCGCAAACCGGTACTACCTCGCGGGTAAAAGCCATAGGCGGTGCCAATGTTTCAGTGGGTGGCGATCTGACCTCGGTTAGTGGCAACCCTGCAGGTTTGGGTTTCTTTACACGCTCAGAGATAAGCGTTACGCCTGAATTTAACGGAACAAAGAATAATGCAAGCTATTTGGGGCAATCTACCTCACAATCAAAAAACTCGGGCAACCTTAATAATGTGGCGGCGGTTTTTTACAGCAGGCTTAATACGCCACGCGGAACAGATAAAACCAAAGGATGGTTAAGTATGAACTTTGGCTTGGGCTACAACAGAACAAATGATTTTGGTGAAAATATACGCTTTGGCGGTACCAACACCAACTCCATTAATGATTACTATGCCGACCTCGCTAACTCATCCGGCATTCAGGGCGACTTTGTGCAGGGATATGCTTATGATCATAATCTGATAGACGCCTATAATACTTCTGCTACACCTTACCAAAGTAACAACCCAAGGCCCATTTCTGTTAAACAGGCTAATGATATTATACGCACGGGCGGGCAATCTGAGTTTAACCTTTCGCTTGGCGCTAATTACAGTAACAAGTTGTATCTGGGCCTGGGCATTGGCATAGTTGGGCTTAATTACAACTCAACCAACATGTTTAATGAAATCGGTGTGGTTAATATTAGCGAAGGAACGCCTGCCACATTTGTTAACAGGAATTATAACTCAAGCTATACGCAATATCAAAACACTAAAGGTGCCGGTTTTAACGCTAAACTTGGTTTGATCTATAAGATAGACGAAGCCGTTAGACTAGGCGCTCAAATAACCACCCCTACCTGGATGAGTGTTGATGACAGTTTTAGCGAGGGGCTGAACACCCAAATAAGCAATGGTACTAAATACACCAGCGAGTCGCCGGCTTATACGTTAAGCTATACTATGCGCACGCCGTTTAAAGCAGCGGGAGGTTTATCAGTATTTATAGGTAAGGCAGGCTTTATTACCGGCGATGTAGAGTACGTTAACTATAGCTCAGCCAGACTTAACAATACTGATGGCTACAATTCGTCATACGATAACTCTATTATCAGGAACAACTATAAAGGTGCGGTAAACATACGTACTGGTGCCGAAATAAAGGTAGTGCCTAACTTTATGCTGCGCGGTGGTTATGGTTTACTGGGCAGCCCGCTTAAAACCGATGGTAAAAACACTACCATGGCAACAGGTGGCTTAGGTTACCGTTTTGGTACCTATTATTTTGATGCGGCCTACCAACACGTATCCGGAACGCAAAATATCAATCCTTATTTATTAGGCACCGCTTCGCCGGTAGCAAATGTTATGCGTACTAATGATAACTTCTTCCTTACTTTAGGCATGAGATTTTAAGATCAGTTAAATAAAATTTCTGAGCCCTCCCCGGTTACCGGCGGAGGGCTTTTTGTTGTCTTATTTATGTATTCTTAAATTCAGGCTAATCTCTTACATTAGCTATCACATCAACATTGCAAAATACTTTATGCTTACCATAGATAACTATTTGGACACTCATTACATTGGTAGAAGCAATTGGCTACGCGCGGCAGTTTTAGGCGCTAACGACGGCATTATATCTGTTTCAAGCCTGGCTATTGGCGTTGCGGCGGCAAGCAGCACACGTGAGCCTATTCTTCTTGCCACTGTGGCGGGGCTTGTGGCAGGAGCACTTTCTATGGCGGCAGGCGAGTATGTGTCGGTAAGTTCACAAACGGACACTGAAAAGGCTGATATTGAACGGGAAGCGCTTGAGTTGAAAGAAATGCCTGAGGAAGAACTCAATATGCTGGCCCAGATATATGAGCGGCGGGGCTTAAAAAAAGCAACTGCCATGCAGGTAGCGGTTGAATTAACAGCGCATGATGCTCTTGGTGCCCACATGCGCGATGAATTGGGTATTAACGAAATTAGCCAGGCTAATCCTATACAGGCGGCTTTGGCTTCGGGTGCATCATTTACCGCAGGCGGTTTGCTGCCGTTGCTGGCGGTATTGTTTTGCCCGGTTAAGCAGATGGAATATTATTTATATGGATTCACCATTATTTCATTGATGATACTGGGCGCCGTGGCGGCCAAAACCGGCGGCTCACACATTGGCAAAGCGGTTTTACGTATTACAGTTTGGGGAACAATAGCCATGGGATTATCCGGTTTAGTGGGCTATATATTTGGTGTAAAGGTATAATCACTTAATAGACACTACCCTAAAAATACTTCTCAAAATTCATCCCGTACGTAAATAGCAAATTCTCGCTGCCTGTTCTGTTCTGCCGGTTGTAGTTAAGGGATGAACTGATGCTTAGCCAGCTGCGTAATTTAAACGATAAGCCATTGGTAGAGCGGATAATATAATCATAGCCCCTGTCCAGGGAGTTTTGCAGAAAAGTATTGCTCTCAACAGTAACCACGTTATTGATATTGAATTTAATGGCCAGGCGGAAGGAGTTGCGGTAGGTATGGTAAGTAACATTATTTCCGGCAAGCAGTAAGTCGCTGGTGTCGTACAAAATGCCGTCGCTTACGTTAAAATAGGCCGTTGGTTTATCTATTATGCTGTAAGCTATCCCCGCTCCGGACAGTAACTGATTGTTAATTTTAAGTGAATAACTGGTATTATAGTTCAGCAATCCCCAATAATAAAAATGCTCGGGCCCCTTGTACAAATTAAAGTCGATAAATGATGAGTAATCGTTATTAGTAAGACCCACGTTTTGCCTGCCGTAGATCCACGTGTTGGTGAAGTTGAGCGAGATATCCTTTTTACGAATGTTAAACTTAAGGTTGTTATTTAGCAGATAAGCTGTATTGCCGTTGGCTTTGTTAATAGAACCCATTGGCGCGAAGCTGATATGGTAGAAAGTACTGTCATTATACTGCGCGCTGGCTTTTGCCGTGCACAGTATTATCGCTAAAAACAATATGTACCTTATTTCTTTAAATATCATTAGCCGTTTACTACTTCGCCGCCGTTAACGTGTATCACCTGCCCGGTAATGAAAGAAGCGTCGTCTGAAGCCAAAAATACATAAGCCGGCCCTAATTCGGAAGGCTGCCCTGCCCTTTCCATAGCGGTTTGCTTGCCGAACTTTTCTATATCCTCCTTTTTAAATGAGGAAACAATAAGCGGCGTCCACACAGGCCCCGGCGCAACCGCGTTCACCCTGATCTTCTTTTTTGAAAGATTGGTGGCCAATGAACGTGTAAATGATGTTATAGCGCCTTTGGTAGAAGAATAATCTATTAAATGCGGCGACGAGCGATAAGCCGTAACCGAAGTGGTGTTAATAATGCAATCGCCCTCGTGCATGTGTTTAAGGGCCGCATCAGCAAAATAGAAATAGGCGAATATGTTGGTACGGAAGGTTTCTTCCATGTGCTTGTCGCTAATCTCTCTAAGTTCTTCCTCCGGTATTTGCATACCGGCGTTATTTACCAATATATTAAGCCGGCCAAATTCATTGATCATTTTTTGCACGGCCTTTTCGCAAAATGCGCTCTTTTTAACGTCGCCTTTTATAAGCAGGCATTTGCGGCCAACACGTTCTACTTCTTTTTGCGTTTCTAATGCGTCAACGTCTTCATTGAGGTAAACTATGCCCACATCAGCACCCTCGCGGGCAAAATGTACGGTAACCGCTCTGCCAATACCGCTATCGCCGCCCGTTATTAGCGCCACTTTGCCCATTAGTTTACCGGCAGCTTTGTAATTGGGTTTTATGTACTCGGGCCTCGGGTCCATTTTGGCCTCAATGCCGGGTTGTTTGCTTTGCTTTTTAGGTATTTTGGTTGCCATAGCGATAGTGTTGTTGTTATTTTACAACTAACGCTTGTATTATAATGTTTGGCAAAATGTGATATTCAAGGGATATCCTCAGAAAAAGTTTGTCATCCTGAACGCAGTGAAGGATCCTATTCAACTGATAGTTCACACAATATTATAGGCGACATATCGCACGGTTTGCGTGGCGTATAAGATTCTTCGCTGCGCTCAGAATGACAAGCTAGTGTTTTACATTCTTTCCGGCACTGCAATGCCCAGCATGTTCATGCCCCTGCTAATAACCTTTGCCGATGCGGTAGAAAGCTGCAGCCTGAACTGTTTGGCCAGCTCATCCTCTGCCTGTAATATGGAGTGTTCGTGATAAAACTTGTTATATACTTTAGCCACTTCGTACACATAATTGGCAATTAAGCCCGGATTGTGCCCTTTAGCGGCCTCTTGTATCGTGTCGGGAAAACGGTTCAGCAGGACAATAAGATCGCGCTCTTCGGGCGCTAATTCGGTTGGTTGCTGCGCAACGCTGTTAACACCTGCCCTGGCTAATACCGACTTGATACGCGCATGGGTGTATTGTATAAACGGCCCCGTATGCCCCTGAAAATCAACCGACTCATTCGGATCAAACAGCAAACGTTTTTTAGGGTCAACTTTTAGCAGGAAGTATTTTAAGGCACCCATACCTATGGTGTGGTAAAGCTCCTGTTTTTCTTCGTCGCTAAAGTCGTTTACTTTACCCAGCGCTTCTGTTACTTCTTTGGCAGTGCTTTCCATTTCGGCTATCAGGTCATCAGCGTCAACCACCGTTCCCTCGCGCGATTTCATTTTACCCGATGGCAGATCAACCATCCCATAGGATAAGTGATACAACCCTTTTGCCCAGCTTTTTTGCAGCTTATCCAATATCAGAAAGAGCACTTTAAAGTGATAATCCTGTTCGTTACCCACCACATAGATGGATTCATCCATGCCAAAATCATTATACTTTAGCTGCGCGGTACCCAGATCCTGGGTGATATATACCGAAGTACCATCCGCACGACGAACCAGTTTTTCGTCCAGCCCATCATTAGTCAGATCTATCCACACCGAGCCATCTTCCTTTTTAAAGAAAACGCCTTTTTCCAGTCCCTCCTCAACAATATCCTTGCCTAACAAATAGGTGTTAGATTCGTAATAGAATTTATCAAAATCAACGCCCAGCGCTTTGTAGGTTTTGCCGAAACCATCATACACCCAGGTGTTCATGGTTTTCCAAAGGTCCAATACCTCCGCATCGCCGGCCTCCCATTTTTGAAGCAGGGTTTGCGCCTGCTTTATCAACGGAGCGTTCTTTTTTGCTTCTTCTTCGGTCTGCCCCTCGCCTTTCAGAAATTCAATTTCCTTTTTATATTCCTTGTCAAAGATCACATAATACTTACCAACCAGGTGATCGCCCTTCATGCCTGTTGATTCAGGCGTTTCGCCGTTACCAAACAGCTGCCAGGCCAGCATTGATTTACATATGTGAATGCCTCTGTCGTTTACCAGGTTCGCTTTTATTACGTCGTAACCCGCTGTCTTTAATATTTCGGCTACAGAGTAGCCTAACAGGTTATTACGCACGTGGCCCAAATGCAGCGGCTTATTGGTATTGGGCGAAGAATATTCTACCATCACCTTTTTGCCGTTGGGCTTAGCAATGGCAAAATCTTCGGTTGCGATGTTTTTATATAACTGATTTATCCAAAACTGATCTGAAAGGGAAATATTCAGAAAGCCCTTAATTACATTAAATGCAGATACTTCAGTTAATTCGTTTTTTATGAACTCGCCGATATCGGTCCCTGTTTGCTCAGGAGATTTGCGGGAAAACCTGGTGAACGGAAAAGTAACGATGGTTATTTGGCCATCAAACTCTTTGCGGGTTTCCTGCAGGCTGATGTCGGCAGGTGTAATATCAGTTTGGTAGATATGTTTTACCGCTTTAATTGCGGCATCAATTATAAAATTCATCGGGGCAAAAATACGCATTTAGTCGGGAAGACGGAAAGACCGCAAGTGGGAAAGATTTGCTGGGGGGAAAATCTCAACAATCCAACACAAAACACAAACCCTATAAAATTTGCGTTAAGTAAATATTAAGGAATAACCTTCAGCCTTTCAAGCTGTTTACTTTAACATAAAATAAGATAGCTTTGCTTACTAAACGTATGAAACAACAAACAAATGTTAATATAAACGTAGGCTCTGAAATTGGCAATCTGCGTTCTTTACTCATTCACAGTCCAGACAGCGGGCTGGGTCGGGTTGTACCGTCAAAAGCGCAGGATTGGCTGTTTGAGGATATTGTGCACCTGGACAGTATGCGCAAAAACGAGTATGATTATTATGTTAAGCTGCTGCTTTACTTTTTAGATGCGGATAAGATCAAAGGAAAGCTAAAAGAAATAGATTCCGCAGAAAGCGACCGCAATTTTTTTAAGCCCGACAATGCTGCCTTTTACGCGTCGGACAAAGTAATTGAGATACAAACCTTGCTTGCTGATATTTTAGCACAGGACGAGATCCGCAATACGCTGGTGGCATCGGTTTGCGCTATTGAGGGCTGCACCTATGTTATGCAGCAAAAGCTGATAGGCACTACACCTGTTGAGTTGGCCAAGATCTTTATTTCGGGCTCGTTAAACGCTGCTGAAATGATCTTCGCTCCCATCCCCAACCTGATCTTTTCTCGCGATCTGGGCGTTGTTATTAACGATCATATTTTGTTGAACAGACCGGCTAAGAAAGCCCGTTCGCGCGAAACGCTTTTGATGCGGTACATATTTTTTAATCACCCCATATTTGCGACTTACCGGGATAAAATTATTGAGATACCCGAGAACAGGCAGCTGTTTTTGCGCCCCGGCGAAGCTAACGATGAAAAAACCACTATTGAAGGTGGCGATTTGATGATGGTAAGCCCTAACCATTTAATAATAGGCTGCAGCGAGCGCACATCAGTAAGCGGCGCTAACGAGGCCATAAAGCTGCTGTTAGAAAAGGATGTAGTGAAGAAAATAACCATCGTAAAAATACCCAACAAGCGCGATTATATGCATTTAGATACGGTAGTTACCCAGGTTAAACGGAACATGTGGGTGCTGCTCAGATCATTAAGCACCACCGAGGGCGAGCCATTACAAAATGATGCCGTAGCATGGTTCTCTGATAAAAAGAATAAGGATAAAACCGAGATAGTACAATTCAGACAGGATAGAAAGCCTAAGAGCTTTGCCACGCTGGAGGCATTGCTGGATAATATTAGCAGGAAAGACCTGGGAAGCACAACGCCTACCCAATTTATTTACTCGGGCAATGATGAGTTTCCGTTTGATGCCCGCGAGCAATGGACAGACAGCTGCAACCTGCTGGCCCTGCGCGAAGGTGTGGTTTTGGGCTACGACCGTAATGACAAAACGGTAGGCGCCTTTAAGCAAAACGGCTTTAAAGTTATTAATGTAGATGAATTGCTTAAAAAGCTGGAAAGCGATGAGATTGATCCGCAGCAAATGAGGGACACGCTGATACTTATGCCATCTGCAGAACTGTCAAGGGCGCGCGGTGGTTTTCATTGTATGAGTATGCCGTTGCAGCGCGATGGTCTGAGTTAGTTAGGTGAATAAATCCTAAAATCATTTAATCTTAAAAATCCTAGTTCAGACAATGAACCAATCTCATATCCTAATGATCCGCCCGGTTAATTTCGGGTTTAACGAGCAAACTGCGGAGAGCAATGCTTTTCAAAATTTAGATTCCGACCAGCAGCAGGTGCAAGGAAAGGCGCTGGCCGAATTTGAGGCGTTTGTGCAGGTTTTGAGAGTTAATGGTGTTGACGTTACTGTTATTGAAGATACACGGGAACCGCACACGCCCGATTCGATATTCCCTAACAACTGGGTGTCTTTTCATGAAAATGGCGATGTGTTTTTATATCCGATGATGGCCGAAAACCGGCGACTGGAGCGGCGGGAAGATATCATCAGAAAGTTAGAAGAACGGTTTAACGTAGCGCATGTAATAGATTTAAGCCGCTTTGAAAAACAAGACAAATTTTTGGAAGGCACGGGCAGCATGGTGTTTGACAGGGAAAACAAACTGGCTTATGCCTGCCTGTCGCCACGTACTGATGTGGAGGTTTTAACTACTTTTTGTGAACATGCCGGGTACAAGCCGGTGGTGTTTAACGCTGCAGATGAGAACGGAAAGGCTATTTACCATACTAATGTATTAATGTCCATTGCATCGAAATATGTGGTGATTTGCCTTGATGCTATTGCTGACGATGATGAAGCGGAAATGGTGATAGACACGATTGCAGAAAGTGGTAAAGAGATTGTTGCCATCAGTTTTGAGCAGATGAACAATTTTGCAGGCAATATGCTGGAAGTTTATAATAATAAAGGCGAAAGTTTAATCGTGATGTCGCAGGTAGCATGGGGTTCGTTAAATGATGAACAAAAGGAAGTATTATCGGGCTTTAGTAAGCCGGTATATGCCGACATCAGAACGATTGAACAAAATGGTGGCGGCAGTGTGCGGTGTATGATGGCGGAAGTGTGCTTGCCTGTTAGCTTATAGTTGATAGTTACAGGGCATAGCCAACAAGTAGTCAGTTCGATATCACATATAAATTAAACCGTGTTTTATTGAATTATTATAAATCACAAACTATTATCCATGAACCATGAACTATGATCCATCAACAATTAACCCACTACTGAAACCCATCGGCATAATTTTATCAGCATTAAAACGATTAGAAGATTGCCCTTTACAGGAACGTGAAAGCGATACAGAAGCTGAGCTGCTTATTTCGCCGGAGTTTGCGGATGGAATAGCTGATCTTAAACCGGGTGACAAGATAGTTCTGCTTACCTGGATGCATCTGGCAGACAGAAACGAACTGAAAACGCAGCCGCGAAACAATATAAACGCGCCTTTTACAGGCGTTTTTTCAACGCGGTCGCCTAACAGGCCCAATCCAATAGGCTTGCATCAGGTAACCGTTCTTTCTGTAGCGGATAACCTGGTTAAGGTTTCAGGTTTGGAAGTATTGGATCAAACGCCGTTAATAGATATTAAACCGGTGATCGGCTGATTAACATCGCCGGGAAATGTAAAAGAGGTGTTGCAGGAAAGCGTAAAAAAGCGGGCAAAAACGGCTGTTGTTATTAAACTGATTATAAGAAAGTTATAACTGATTTATAGGTGATTATACTGACTTATATGTCTGTTGCAAAGTGTTGCATGTTTAAACATTTAAGTATTATAAATAATTAACAATCAAATATATGCAAAAAATGGTGTTGCAAGTGTTGCAAAGTGTTGCCTATTTTCTGCAACAGGTGTGCTTATGCCAACAGGTTGTTCACAGTAATAATTACATTCCCACCACAAAAAATTACATCAACATTTACGTATTAGTAACGTTTAAAATTTACATTTGCCCCAAATTTTAATAAATGCAGAGTTACCAGGAATTTCTTGACTTAAGCGTGGGCTTTCCTCAGGAGGGTTTTGAGATCATAGATGATGAATTATACTTCCATGATCTTAATTTAATGGAGATGATAGAGACGTACGGTACCCCCCTACGCTTTACCTATTTACCAATGGTTACCAAGAAGATACAGCAGGCAAAACTGCTGTTTCAGCAGGCTATTATTAAAAATAACTATCGCGGCAGTTATAAGTATTGCTATTGCACTAAAAGCTCGCACTTTAAGCATATTGTTGAAGAAGCGCTGAAGAATGAGATCCACCTGGAAACATCTTCGGCCTTTGATATGCCTATGATTGACGCGCTGGAGAAAAAAGGCGTGTTAACCAAAGACATGACCGTGATCTGCAACGGCTTTAAAACCTTCCAATACAAGCAATATATTATTGATATGTTGCATGATGGCTTTAAGAATATCATTCCGGTACTGGATAATAAAGAGGAATTCAATCTGTACGACGACGAGATAGAAATGAGTACGCCTTGCAACCTCGGCATCCGCATAGCGGCAGAGGAACAACCAGACTCGCAGTTTTACACCTCGCGTCTGGGCATCCGCATGGAAGATATCATTGATTTCTATTATAACAAGATAGAGAACAACCCTAATTTCCAGGTTAAGTTGCTGCATTTCTTTATCAACTCCGGGATCTCAGATACCCCCTACTATTGGAACGAGTTAGAGAAGTACGTTACGCTGTACTGCAAGTTCAAAAAGATCAATCCGCATTTAGATACCTTGGATATCGGCGGTGGCATGCCGTTTAAAGATTCGCTGGTGTTTGACTTTGATTATGAGTACATGATCAATGAGATAGTAAAGCGTATCAAGGAGATCTGCGCCGAACACGATACCATGGAGCCGGACATTATTACCGAGTTTGGCAAGTATACCTGTGCAGAGGCATCGGGTATTCTGTATAAAGTATTGGGCCGTAAACAACAAAACGATCGTGAGCGCTGGCTGATGCTTGATGGTTCTTTCATCACCAATCTGCCTGACGTTTGGGCGCTTAATCAAAAATACATCCTGCTGCCCATCAATAACTGGGATTCTGAGTACGAACGCGTAAACTTAGGCGGCATCACCTGCGACGGACAGGATTACTACAACCAGGAAGCACACATGAACAGCGTATTTATGCCTAAAACGCGTAAGGTGCAATATTTAGGCTTTTTTAATACAGGTGCCTATCAGGAAGTTTTAAGCGGCTATGGGGGTATACACCACTGCCTGCTGCCATCACCAAAACATGTTATCATCCGCCGCAACCGCGACGAGACCTTTAACTTTGAAGTATTCGGCGAAGAACAGAACAGCAAGCAGGTACTCAAAATATTAGGTTACACTACCTAACTTTGATTAGTTGACCACGGATTAGTGATTGTTTTTTTTATCTTTAGAAGTGAAATAACCAATCACTAGTCAACTAAACCATGTTTGCCAATCACAAAGGCGAAATCCCTTTTGTTATTTTGTCGCTGCCGTTTCTGGCTGGTATAGGATTAGCTTTATATCTCCCCTTTCAGGTTTCAGTAACTAATCTTGCTATTATATTCGCTTGTTTAAGTATTGCGTATATTGTTCTGAATATCAGCTATAAAAAGCTGGCTTTATATAAGCACCAATGGATTGGCGGTGTGCTTGTTAATTGCATTTTATGCTGCGCAGGATGTCTTACTGCCTTAAATTATAGCGACCTCAGCAAAGCCGATCATTTCTCCAAAATCCAGGTTCAATATCTTACGGTAAAGATTGACAATGAACCCGTTATTAAAAACGGACTGGTGCGCTTTGCAGCTACGGTGATTGAGGGCATTGACAAGGATATCCATTTACCGATGTCGGGCAAACTACTGATTAGCATTAACGACAGTTCGGCTTTTAATTTAAATTATGGCGATATAGTATTAGTTCCTGCAAAATATAATGCCGTTGATCCACCTTTTAATCCCGGCGAATTCAATTACAAGCAATATCTCGCTCATCAAAATATTTATCATCAGGCTTTTCTGTATCCCCGGCAATACGTAGTGGTACAACACAATACAGGCAATCCGCTTATCGCATTTTCACTGCAAACCAGAAAGCAACTGGTAGCCAGGTTTAACCGCACCATGCACGATTCATCAGCCATTGCTGTAGCATCAACCATGATATTGGGTTACAAAGCTGATTTGAGCGAGGATGTTTTACAAGCCTACGCCAAAACCGGCACTTTACACGTGCTGTCGGTATCGGGCGCACACGTTGCAATCGTATTCATTTTGTTAAGTTGGGCATTGTCGGTTTTAAACAGGTTTAAACATGGCAAGATCATCAAAACGCTTTTCATTGTCATACTGATATGGGCGTATGCATTGCTAACTGGGTTCTCGCCCGCTGTTAATCGCGCAGCTTTAATGATCAGCCTTATTATCGGCGGTAATAGTTTTTACCGGTATGTCAATCCGCTTAATCTGCTGGCAGTGTCAGCTTTTGCACTGTTACTATATAACCCGTATTACTTAACCGATGTCGGTTTTCAACTCTCCTACCTGGCTGTTGGCGGCTTGATAGTTTTACAGCCGGTTTTGTATAAATGCGTTCAAATTGAAAACAAATGGCTAGACAAATTTTGGAAATTGTGTTCCGTGTCAATAGCGGCACAGGGCATCACATTTCCCCTAAGCATGTATTATTTCCATCAGTTTCCGGTTTATTTTTTGTTAAGTAACCTGTTTATACTTTTGCCGGTTTTAACCATTATGTATATCGGATTGGCATTTTTATTATTATCCTGGCTTCTGGTTGTATGTACGGCATTAGCCTATCTGCTTGAGAAGAGTATTATTTTAATGAACAAAGGGCTTATCCTGATTGAGAAGTTACCTTACGCAAGTATCAACAATTTATGGATAAGCAAAATTGATTGCCTGCTGATATACGGTATCGTAATTCTAATGTTCTATTTCTTATTTAACCGAAACAAACTACTGCTTAATCTGGGTTTAGCATTAACGCTGATTTTATTTGTAAGCGTAGGTTGGAAAAAAGTTGATTCAGAAAAAAGTAATGCTATTACTTTTCTTAACTTAAAAAAGCAGCGTGTTATAGTGTTTAAAATGGGTGAAAACGCCATTGTGTTGTCTGATCTAAAGCCCTCTGATAAGAATTATCGCTATTCTGTTCAGCAGGGTTTAGATAGCACTAAAATTGAAAATATTAAAGTGTTCAGCTTCACCGAAGATATTAACCTGCCTTATTTAAGGAAGCGAGGAAATCTTATCCGGTTTCAAAATAAAAGCATTGTATTGCTTGATAGTTCCTTTCAAAAATTGAATTTAACACCACCGCTTAAACCTGATTATGTTTACCTGACGCATAATCCAACTGTTTCAATAAACGAAGTCAATGATATCTTTAACTATGAATTGTTAGTTATCGGTGCAGACAACAGCGACAGATATATAGACTCCGGTAAAAAGCACCTAACCAACAGTGGTAAGAAATATTATGTACTGAAGCGTAACAAAGCTTTAAACCTTACATCTGATTAAATATGACACAGGTGTTTTGTAATTTAACAGCAGAACAGATGAATAAAGTAATTTTAACACTACATCAGGTGGATATTTTTAACAAAGGTTTCTTAACGTCAAACTAAAATAAAGTACTTTTGCCAACCGATGTTGAGAAACCTTTTTTTTAGCTTTTTGCGGTTCTTCCTTTTTTGGCTGCTGTTTTTTGCCATTACACGCGCCACGTTCGAAATTTACTTTTACGGACATTTACATGGTGTGTCCACCATTGATATTATAAAAACCTTCTTGTATGGTATTAGGATGGACGCTTCGGCCACGGCCTATATTGCCATAATTCCCTTAATAGTGTTTATAGTCGAATGGTTTATCGGTGGCAAACCGTTAAAACCAATATGGCTAAAAGCCTACACATGGTTTGGCGTATTTATGGAGAGTTTTATTGCCATAATTGACCTCGGTATTTTTACTGAATGGGGAGCGAAGGTAAATTTCAGGGCCTTTGAAACCTTGTATAATTCTCCTAAAGAGTCATTCTCATCAACATCATCAGCACCTGTTGCGCTACATGTAACCATTGGGGTAATATTACTAACACTTGGGATTGTGTTATCGCATTTCATAATAGATTATAATATTAAACGCCCCATAATCAGCAAACGTAAAAAAGCGCTTTATGCAGTCTTATTGTTCGGCATCAATTTCATCATCCTTAGGGGTACCCTGCTCCCTGATCCTATTAACCAAAGCGCCGGTTATTTTTCCGATAATCAATTACTTGATATCTCCGCGCAGAATACAGAGTGGAATTTAGCCAATAATATTTTCGAGAATCTGCGTCACCCTTACAATCCCTACCTGTTTATGCCCCCGGTACAGGCAAAAAAGACCGTTACTGAGACTTTTAGGGTTGATAAGGACAGCACTATAAGTATATTGACTGTCAAACGGCCCAACGTAGTCATCATTCAGTTAGAGAGCTTCACCGCTGACCTGATAGAATCTTTAGGAGGCGAAAAAGGTGTGGCACCCAATTTTGAAAAATTGGCCGAACACGGTGTATTGTTCAATAATATTTATGCGGCAGGCGACCGCACTGATAAGGGCGTCATATCTATTTTAAGCGCATTTCCATCTCAGGCTATACGCACAATTATTGTAGACACACTTAAGCAGCGAAAACTGCCCTCGCTTATTACCGAGTTTAAGAACAATGGCTATTATACCTCCTATTTTTATGGCGGCCATAGCAACTATATGAATTTTGATACCTACATGAATGATCATAAGATCGACATGATATTTGATAAATCGCGTATCCCGGCTAACCAGATCGGTTCGGTTTGGGGAGCACATGATAATGTGCTTTTTCAGAAGAACGTGGCTGAGTTAGGTAAGCATAAGCAGCCTTTTTTTGCACTTGTACAAACCCTTACAAGTCATGAGCCGTTTGTGTTGCCCACTCCACCTCATTTTAAAGGAAAAGATGTGGCAGAAATGTTTAAAAGCACCGCCTGGTTTACAGACTCGTGCCTGAACGCTTATTTTGAAAGTGCTAAAAAACAGCCCTGGTATAAAAATACTTTGTTTGTTGTAGTGGCCGATCATGGTCACCGTTTACCGCGTAGTACTTCATGGGCATACAGTCCGGGTAAATATCACATCCCCTTGTTGTTTTATGGCGACGTAATTAAACCTGAGTACAGGGGCCAAAGGGTAACTAAGCTGGGTAATCAAACTGACCTGGCCGCTACCGTGCTTGCTCAATTACAATTGCCACACGGCGATTTTAAATGGTCTAAAAACCTGCTTAACCCTTACAGTAAGGAGTTTGCTTTTTATGATTGGGATAACGGCTTTGGCTTTATGATGCCGCAGCAGGCGGTTGCATATGATAGCCAGGGTAAAAGGGTTATCTACCGTAAGTATCCAAATGCACATGTTAAGTTTACTGAGGAGGCATTGACAAATGGTAAGGCTTTTATGCAGCAAATCTATACGGAGTATTTGGCGTATTAAACAAGATTGTCATTCTGAACGCACAACGAACTAATTAATTTCCCTACCCAACTCCACTACCCAATCATTAAATAATCTCGTTTCTATCTCAACTGCTTTATCTGCGTGTAGCTGCCAATCGGGAGAGAACTTGTGCAATTGGGCAATCATTTCTTCTAAGTGCCCCTCTTCTTCTAAGATGATGGATTTAACGTTGACTTTGCTGCCCGCATTATCCAAAGCGTCCTGATATACCGGGTACAGCTCATCAGCCCGCACTTCAATAGCATAGGTTACCAGTAAATAAGCAGCAAATCGCAATTCTTTACCGGTCAAGCGTAGATCTTTTTTTAAATATCGCGACACCTCAACATCAAGCACATTCAAATAATACTTGCTGTAGGCTGGCGCTACCAAATAATCGTCTGCATATGTTGGGCAATGCTCTTTGCCTGTTTTTTCTATCTGTTTTTTCAGATAAAAAGCATGACGATGCTCCTCGGCAGCATGTTTTAAAATGATATAGGTAACTGTTACGGGGTCCTCACTCGCTGATATTTTGCGGGCACCGGTGTTCTCCATTAACGACAACGTATTTAACCAGCGTGCATGTAACTGATTATTGGATATTATTTTAGGTAGTATGCTATTTAAGCTCATAGTGTTTCATAAAATAAATTCAACCGACCTGTAATCAACTAATCACCAATCTCCACCAACGCCTGTTCAATTTTGCTGTAAATGTACTCCAAGTCGGCATTGCTTATGCAATACGGAGGTAAAATATAAACAACATTACCTAAAGGCCGTAAAATTATACCTGCATCTAAAAAGTAACGATATAACACATCGCGCAGCGAACTAAAGTAAGATGTATTGCTTCCGGTATGCCACTCCAGCGCCAGTATGGTTCCGGTTTGCCTAACGTTTTTAAGTTTAGGGTTATCTCTTATTTTATCAGCAAAAGCAGCATGCTGCTCAGAAATTCTTTTAATACTGGCATTGGTATGTTCCTCTAAAAAAATATCCATACTTGCCAGCGCCGAAGAACAAGCTATAGGGTTTGCTGTGAATGAATGCCCGTGAAATAACGTTTTTAGCTTATCGTCACTCAAAAACGCCTCGAATATTTGTTTTGTACATGTAGTAACACCAAGCGCCATGGTGCCGCCGGTAAGGCCCTTTGAAAAGCACATTATGTCCGGCTTTTCATCTACATGGTTACATGCAAAAGGTTTACCCGTGCGCCCAAAGCCGGTAAAAACTTCATCGTCAATTGTCAAAACGCCTTCCTGTCTGCAATGCAGCATCAATTCATTAAGATATTTGGCTTCGTACATTATCATACCCGCCGAACCCTGCACCAATGGCTCAAAAATAAAACAAGCAAGTTGGGATTTTAGATTTGAGATGTACGATTTCAGATTAGAAATATTGCTCTCATTGGGTAAATCAATAAACTCAACCTCAAATAATAAAGAATCAAAGGCCGCTGTAAAAGCACTGCGCCCGCTAACCGCCATTGCACCAAAAGTGTCGCCGTGATAAGCGTTGTTAAAGGCAAGTATTTTGTTTTTTTTAAGCCCCCGGTTATGCCAGTATTGCAGGCACATTTTAATAGCTACTTCTACCGCGGTTGATCCATTGTCAGAATAGAAAACCTTTTGCTGGTTATCAGGTAAAATAGCCAATAATCGTTCTGCCAGTTCAATAGCTGTGGGGTGGGTAAACCCTGCAAAAATAACGTGCTCAAGCTGCTTTAACTGATCGGCTACTTTTTGTGCTATATGCGGATGCGCGTGACCATGTATATTAGTCCACCAGGAAGAAACGGCGTCAATATATTTAGTTCCATCTTCGGCAAAAAGATAAGCGCCCTCTCCCCTAACTATCGGCACGGGCGGCAACGCCGTTTTCATTTGCGTATACGGATGCCATATTACTTTCTGGTCACGCTCAACTAAGCCCATATTGTTCTCTTAATAATTTAACTACATGCTGATCTATCGGAAAGGTAACATCTCCCGTTTTTAAGTCGTTGATTTTAATCCAGCGAAACGCCTGTAAAACCTCGCCCTCCTCATCAAAATCAAATGGCACCTGTTTGAAATTCAGATTTAGCGGCCTGGTGTTTTTAACCATGTAATAAATACTTACTATCTGGGCGTCGCTAAAGGCTGATTTTAAAAAGAAGTCCGTAGTATAAAAATGACTTAACACTTCTATCTCCGCGTTGCACTCTTCCATAAATTCACGCTTCAATCCATCTATTGTGCCCTCACCATATTCCAATCCGCCACCCGGAAATTTGGAAAACATCATACCGTACTCTTTCTCATCGCTGATCAATATTTCATCATCAGCATTAATTAGCAGGCCATATACGCGGATACTATGATGCATTACTGTTCAAAATGTTTTTTGTTGCGAATAACCCTGTCAAGTGTCCAGCTGATATCGGTTGTTTTTGCCTCAAATCTTATTGGGCAATTAGGCATACTACAATAGTGGCAGCAATCCGGTAAACAGGGGTCTGTATGGATAAAAAGTTCCGTTTTGGTTACCTCGCTATTTATCATCTTATCAACCAGCGAAACCTCTTCATGTACCTTATTCAAATCAAAATAATTGGGGAGCGTAAGGTGGCAGTCAATATGTAGTTCGTTGCCGTATTGCTGCGCCCTGAAATTGTGTATATCAATCCATTCGGGCCGGCGCTGGTCATTTAGTATTTTGAGCACTCTGTTAACAACTTCAAAGTCGGCTTCGTCCATTAATCCTCCTACAGACCGTCTAACCAGTTTATAACCAATAAAAACAATATAAAACCCTACCAGTATGGCCAATATACTATCCAGCAACAAAATCCCGGTAAAATTTATCAGCAGTAAACCCAGTACCAATCCGCCACTGGTTACCATGTCGGTTATTAAATGCCGGCCATCTGCCTCCAGGGTTATTGATGCAAGTGCCTTTCCTTTGTTAACCATGTAATATCCCAAAGCGCCATTAACTACGCCGGTAATACCAATTATAACAGCGCCTGTTAATAGTTGGCTTACTGCATGCGGATAAAATACACCATAAACAGCCTTTATAATTATTAGCACCCCGGCTAATAAAATAAGGGCCCCCTCTACAAAAACTGAAAAAAACTCAATCTTTCCATGCCCATAAGGGTGATTTTCATCCCGGGGTTGTGCAGACAGATAGATACTAAAAAATGCGAACGAGCTGGCAATAACATTCACCACGCTTTCTGCGGCATCTGTTAATATAAATGTAGACGAGGTTAAAAAGTATGCGCCAAACTTGGCCACCATCAATATGGTTCCCGTTATTAAAGAGATTAATATTATGCGTTTTTGTTGATGCAAAACAAGCTTGTTAAGTGCCAAAGTTAGAAACAACAACCGCATTTACATAAAAATGTTATTTCTATTTCATAGTCAAATCTTTATAATAAAAGAGTTCAACTTTAGTCTACCTGTTTAGTATAGAATTTCTATATTTGCCGCAATAACCATCTAAAAAACAAAAATGAGTGCACTTAGTAACAGGATAAACAACCTGTCGGAATCAGCAACTATCAAAATGGCCAAAATGGGCCGTGAACTTGCCGCAAAAGGCGTTGATGTGATCAACCTTAGCTTTGGAGAGCCGGATTTTAACACTCCGCAACATGTTAAGGATGCAGCCAAGAAGGCCATGGATAATAATTTTACTTATTATACTCCTGTGTCCGGATATCCTGAACTGCGTAAAGCTGTTGCCGCTAAGCTAAAGAACGAGAATGGTTTGGATTATGATTTTAGCCAGATAGTTGTATCAACCGGTGCAAAACAATCTATTGCTAATACGCTGTTGGTGTTAGTTAACCCGGGCGAAGAAGTGATCATTCCTACCCCTTATTGGGTATCATACTCAGAGCTGGTTAAACTGGCTGATGGCGTGAGCGTTTTTATAGATAGTACTGTAGAAACAGATTTCAAAATTACTCCTGAACAACTGGAAGCAGCTATAACGCCCAAAACAAAGTTGTTTATGTTTTCATCGCCCTGTAACCCAACAGGTAGCGTTTATACTAAAGAAGAGTTAGCAGGTTTAGCCAAAGTGTTTGAGAAATATCCGAATGTGTATATCATGGCCGACGAGATCTATGAGCACATTAATTTCCTGGGTAAACACGAGTCTATTGCGCAATTTGACAGTATTAAAGACCGCGTTATCATAATTAACGGGTGGTCAAAAGGCTTTGCCATGACAGGCTGGCGCTTAGGCTACACGGCTTCAAATAAAGAAATAGCCGCAGCAATTGATAAATTACAGGGGCAGGTTACTTCCGGTACATCATCAATTACCCAACGTGCCGGTCTTGCCGCTTACGAAGGTGGTTTAGAAACAGTATTAGAAATGCGCGAAGCCTTCCAAAAACGCCGTGGCATTGTTTATGATATGTTGAGTGCTATACCCGGCATTAAAGTAAATCTTCCGGGAGGCGCATTTTATTTCTTTCCGAATGTTACCGCATTTTTTGGCAAAAGCTATAACGGCAGAACGATTAATGATGCTGATGAATTAAGCATCTATTTGCTTGAAGAAGCGCATGTATCAACGGTAGGTGGCGATTCTTTTGGCGACAAAAAATCTATACGTATATCTTATGCAGCATCAGAAGAAAAACTGATAGATGCAATGAACCGTATTAAAGCGGCTTTAGGTAAACTACAATAGCAGTCTAAGATAACGTCAATAAAAAAGCCTTCTGTTTTTACAGGAGGCTTTTTTTTATCCCCATATATTCTTTATCGCCAAATGAAGTTTTGCCATGCGGTTTTACCACAAAATCTAGTTTTGCGTTCAAAAAATGACTTATTCGTCAGTTTTGTAAAATAATCGCTATAATTATTTGTTGACTAACATTCTAAGCTTTATTTTTAAAATGTCATTCACCTAAACCTTATCACAAATGATACAAAGTCGCTCCGGTTTACCGGGCGACTTTTTTTTTGCTATTGCTTAGTATAATACGCCTGTTCAACAAAGTGGTATTCTGTTCTGATGTCCAGTCCCCAGCCCAGGCGAGGAAAAGCATTATAAATGCCTTCAAGCGCCATATTGGTCTCCGTTAAACTTCTTATTGTTTTAGTTTCGCTGCCTCCCCCATTTGGTTTAAGTATTATGCTGGAGCCATTGATAGTATATTTTAAAAACGAAGTTGTATCAGCTTTGAGTATGTTGTTTTGCTTATAAGGTTTGCCGGTAACAAACGCGTTCCCGTCGGCATTGTATATTTCAAACCACCAGTTTATATTGTTGGCAGCATCATAATTTATCGTAGTATCTTTTAGCAATGTATTGTTATCAATGCTATAAACAAGTGTGTGCCGTTGCGTTGATAGCCAGTTTCCAATTATTAAAGAAGCATTCTTTGACGAAATCTTCACCTCGCGCTCCTTTTTACAAGCTGTTGCAACTAAAACAATAAAAACAAACGTAAGTAAGTAGCGAATATCTTTCATAGAGATGGACGAGGTATAGATGTTTAACAAAAATATAAAGTTTTGTTTTAAAGTTTTAGTTATCCTTTATAATATTTTTGCTTAATGGAAGATGTATTAGGACAGGCGGTGTACGATCACTTTAAAAAAGACTTTACCGGTAAATTGTGGATCTACAATAAATATGGGCCACGTGAAGAAATGCCGGCTAACGTCTACTTCAGAAATGAAGACAATATGCCTGATATAGAATGGCTGGCCATTGAGCGATGTAACGGCAAGGTGCTTGATATAGGCGCTGGTGCCGGTAGTCACGCGCTGTTATTACAACAACGGTCCCTTGAAGTAACCGCGTTAGATATATCACCGTTACTTGCAGAGGTTATGCATAACCGAGGTGTTAAAAATGTAGTGCTGGCAGATATTTTCGAATACAATAATAGCAGGTTTGATACTATTCTGCTATTAATGAATGGTATAGGGCTTGCTGGTACGTTAGTACGATTAAAACAGCTGCTTTTACATTTTAAGAACCTGCTTAATCCTGATGGGCAAATACTTTTTGACTCATCGGATGTTGCGTATTTATATAATAGCGATTTGCCTGCCGACCATTATTACGGCGAAATAGCTTACCAATACGCCTATAAAGGAGTTAGATCAGAATGGTTTAAGTGGTTGTATGTAGACGAAAAAACCATGACAGGTATAGCGTCTGATTGCGGGTTCGATATGGAGGTTTTGCTGGAAGATGAATTTGGTCAATACCTGGCACGACTTACCCCAAAAGCCGGATCAATTACCTAAAAGTTTTTTCTTCTGCGCGTTAAATTCAGCTTGTGTAAGGGCTCCGGCATCTAACAGCTTTTTTAATTTAAGCAGTTCGTCCGCAACGCCGGTAGCTGGTGTTGATGCAGTATTTGTTGTAGTAGCACACGGTGTAACTTCGCATGCGGCAATGGCTTCTTCAATCCATACATCAAAGTTTACCAGGCCGTTACCTTTAACAACAAGTATTATTTTGTTGCCGCTATCAGTAAAACGGCTACCGGTTTTAATTTTCTTTATAACCGCATTGCTATGTGCAAAATCTTTGCGGGCACTTAAGTCGTTGCCGCTACGGCGCGGCGGTAAAAATGCGGGTTGACTTGCAGTTATATATTTGAAATTCCCGTCGGGCATTGAGCCTAAAGCTACTTTCACGGTATCTCCTATACGATAAGTTTTACCGTTAGATGCCTTATATTCACTTTGAGCAAAGCTGATAAAGGGCAGTAAACAAAATATCGCGATAATTATTTTTTTCATTTTAATAGCATGGGTTAATTAATCAAAGGTAACAATTAAGGATATAATGTTGGAGTTGCATTTTTTCATCATAGCTTAACTGCAAATCGTCGGCAATTTTATCAACTGTCGGTCTGATTATCACGCCGTACACCATTAAAATAACTGATATCAATAAAAAAAGGAAATTGGACGTTAGGATATAAGTAACAATTGCAAACAACGATATGGCCTCTAACGCCGCCATTCGTACAATCAGAGCAGTTTGATAGCCGGTAAGCTTACTTAGCAAATCGGGTAAGTTAACAGCTTTTGCAATCAGCGTTTTAAATAAAAAATTCGAAATCAGGAACGATGCGATAGCAAAGCCGGGGATAATAAACGTAAATTGATCGTGCTCATCAAATTTAACAGTTGTTTGCTGTGAATTAGTGAAAGCCACTAAGGCAAACAAAGCCTGGCCAGCTATTAGCGCCAAATGTATTATATTGATAGTGCGAATAATTGTCGCAGGTGTTTTTGCTTGAATGCTATTCATATAATTTTTTTAAAGTAAAGATATTTTTTTGCGCGTAACAATTACAAGTGCCAAAAAGTGCAGGTAACGGTATATAAATTATATCCTAAACTACTATTTATCGTTATTAATTTGGATTTATAAAAAAATGTTTTGTAAATTCACCTAAAAACATAGTTGCTATGAAAAACCTAAAGCCCTTAATGCTTTTGTTAGCTATGCTAACAATGCAGATTACGTTTGCGCAGAATACATCGCGTTTAAAGTTTTCCAATCCCTATCCTGAAAGAAATGAAAAAATAACCTTTACCTACGACGTCACGCCGGATTTGGCAAAGGTTGGCGGAAAAGTTGAAGGTACAGCCTGGTTTATTGAGGATACCGGATACCCGTCTACACCTATAACTATTCAGGGTGATGATAAAACAGTTAAAGGTGAATTTAGCGTATCACCGGGCGCCCGGGCGTTTTTTATAAAAATCAATAAAGGGACAACCATTGATAATAACGACGGAAAGGGATTCATTTCTCTTGTGTATAAAGACCAAAAACCTTTAGAAGGCGCATACGCCAGCAATGCTTTTATATTAGCAAGCGGTATTGGTACCAGCTATGCAAAAATTATCAGGAGCACCGATGATGCTGTTGTGCTGTATAAAAAGGAATTTGAGTTATTCCCGCAAAGCGAAAAGAAATATTCTAATAACTATTATACTTTTTTAGCTGCCAATCCGGCTAATATAGGTCTGGTCAACAAAAAAATAGCGGAATTACAGAAGAGCGCCGAGGAAAATGATTTCCTGTTTGCAATGAATCTGCTGAGGGCTTCCGGTCAAACATCCGGTATTGATTCGCTTACAAAACTGGCTAAAATAAAGTTTCCTATGGGCAGAGCGGCTATTGGAGAAGATGTCGGCGTGATTGGCAAAGAGAAAGATCCGGTAAAAAAAGACTCGCTTTTTAAGGCATTTTTGGTGAAGTATAACAATGCTGCTGCCAACTTAAAAGAACCCGTTATAGTTAATATGCTTGGGGGTTATTTAAAAAGCGGCGATACTAAAAGTTATGAAAAATACTCGGCCATGGTAACTAATAAAGAATTGATCATCATGACGTTAAATAACACATCCTACAATTGGGCGGTAGCCGGCGAAAGGCTTGCAGAAGCCGAAAAGTTGTCTAAGCAAACTATAGATATCATTCTATCAAAAGCTGGTATTATCTCGCTAAGTGATATAACGAAGACGAACGTACCGCAGTTTGCCATGTTTGGCGATACTTACGCGTACATTTTGTGGAAGGAAGGCAAGTTTGATGAGGCTGTAAAATATCAGTCTGTTGTTTACAAACTGGGTAGTGATAGCAGGGAGGTAGTTGAGCATTATGTACAAATGTTGAATTCTGCTAAAGATCATAAGCAAGCACTCGAAGTAGCGGAAAAGAGCATAAGAAAAGGACAAACATCAGATGCAATTGAGCAGGAATTTAAAACGGCTTATCAAAAAGTAAAGGGAGACATGGGTGGCTTTGACACCTATTGGGCCGACGTACAAAAAGCGAATAACGAGAAAAAAGAATTGGAGAAAAAAGCTTTTGAAGTGCAGCAAAAAGAAGTGTTAGCCAACGCAACTTCTGCTAATAATTTGCAACAGCTTGCTAAGGTTAAAAAAGACCTGAGCAGCAAAATTATAAAAGAAGCGGCACCCCTATTCACCTTGAAAGATCTGGATGGTAAAGTTGTTTCTTTAGCCAGCCTAAAAGGCAAAACAGTAATAATAGATTTTTGGGCAACCTGGTGCGGCCCGTGTATAATGTCTTTCCCGGGTATGCAGATTGCGCAAAACAAGTATAAAAGTAATCCTGATGTTGTGTTCCTGTTTATTGATACCTGGGAAAACGGTACTAATTATTTACCCGGCGTTAAAAAATTTGTTGCCGAAAAAGGTTACTCTTTCCATGTATTGGTGGATGAAATGGGTGCTGATAAAAGACAATCAAAGGTTATTAGTACCTATAAGGTTGATGGTATTCCGACCAAATTTATAATCGACAAAAACGGTGATATACGATTTAAATATATTGGCTATACAGGCAGCACTGAAGGCGTAGTTAATGAAGTTACCGCCATGATAGAGTTACTGGATGACCCTATCGCTAAAAGCAACACAACTGCGCCTGGCACAGCGCCTGCCGGAGTTAAGCCACCAGCGGCACCATCATTAAACAAATAAGAGCATAGTAATAAGAAAGCCCGGTTTTACCGGGCTTTTTTTGTTAAATATCCAGGGGTATTCGTATAATTATGGCGTGTTAAATAAGATTTATGCTACCATCTTTTCCCGCTGCGCCCGGCTATAAGGTACGCTACCGAACCCAAAAAAGGCGCCAGCAAAACCACGACCAGCCATAATAGCTTGGTTGTGGTATCTTTAAATGACGACTGAATAATATCTATTATACAGTAAATGGCCAATACCGCGTATAATATCCCGAATATTGAAGTACCGAACCCAAAGCCTAAAAAAAGTAAATTGCTCATACAAGGTTTTTAAACTAAGATAGCATTTGGCGTAACATATTACAGCATATTTGCAGAATTATTGTTATTAGAGCCAATGAAGATCTTTCAGCAACATATTCAGCTAAACCAACGCCGCCGGGGTTTTCATTTGATTACCGCTGAGGTTATTCATGCGCTTCCGCAGATCAGCGAAATAAAGGTTGGTATATGCCAGGTGTTCATTCAACATACTTCAGCTTCCCTTACTATTAATGAGAACGCCGACCCAACTGTACGCAAGGATTTTGAAATGTATTTTAGTAAAACAGTTCCTGAGAACGACCCGGAATATTTGCACGATGACGAAGGCCCTGATGACATGCCTGCGCACATTAAGGCATCTATGTTGGGCGCATCAGTAACTATACCTATTCGCAATGGCAGACTTGCATTAGGCATGTGGCAAGGTATTTATTTATGTGAGCACCGTAACTACGGTGGATCGCGTGGTTTGATGATTACCGCCTGGGGAGAATGACTTTACTATCGCCCATCAATAAGCCTTATCCCATAAAAAACTTTTCCCTATATCCGGTCGGCGTCATTCCTACAGCTTTACGGAAAACCTTTCTGAAAGCTTTCGGGTCGTTATAACCCGAGTTAAGCATAACCTCGGTCATTTGTTGGTTAGTTTGCACAAGTAACTTCTTTGCAGCTTCTATACGGGTTTTCTGCAGATATTCAATTGGGGTAATGCCTGTAATGTGTTTAAACCGCCTTAATATGTTACGGCGGCTGCCGGGTATTTCTTTAATAAGATCTTCAATAGTTCCGTTGTGATGAAATCCCTCCTCAATTCGTCGCTGGGCCATTGCCACCAGTTGGTCGTTATGTTGTTGCGCCGGATAAAAGGTACTGAAGTAAGTTTGCTGTTCGCGATCCATATCAATAGAAAAAAGCTTCGCAATACGTACGGCCATATCCTTACCGCAATACTTTTGTAACAGATGCAGCATTAAGTGGAAACTTGATGTAGAGCCGCCACTTGTATATAAACCGCCTTCACCGGTAACCACCTTATCGGGCTGTAAATTTACGGCCGGAAAACGGGCGTTAAACGCCTGGCAGGCATCAATGTGTGTGGTGGCCGGCCTGCCATTGAGCAATCCGGTGGCACCTAATAAAAACGCACCCGTACAAACACACGCTATCTCTGCACCTTTGCTAAATTGCTGCTGTAACCATGGTATAAGCTCCTGATTAGCGGAAACTGCACCAAATACATCATCCGTACGGAACGCCGGAACAAAAACAATATCCTGTTGCGGGGTTTCATTTAAAACCTGCACCTGGTAGCTGTTAAACTCTAAGTTATGGTTATCCCGTTTAGCAGTAAGCAGTGTAATGTTAAAAAAGGGTTCTCGCCCTTCCAGTTTGTAAAACCGGTTAACACTTTCAAATACGTCTAATATGGCTGCAACACTTAGTAAACGGTAGTTGTTGGTAAGCAAAATACCTAAGTTTTTCATGGTCAAATATTTATCTGTCAGCAAATATTAAGAATGTCTCAAATGCCCCCTACAATTGACCCCTATACCCATTTGATAACGCCAAAATACCAATTATTTTAGCATTATATTAAAAAACATTAAAACTTAACATAAAACAAAACAACTATGGCAACAATTAATCCTTATTTAAACTTTTTAGGCAATACCGAAGAAGCTTTCAATTTTTATAAATCAGTTTTTGGCGGCGAGTTTGCTATGGTTATGCGCTTTAGCGATACCGAATATGGCGCTACACTGCCCGAAGAAGACAGAAATAAGATAATGCATATAGCATTACCCATTGGAGGCAATATGCTTATGGCGACCGATTGTCTAACATCTATGGGGCAGAATCTAAATTTTGGTAACAATTTTTCTATTTCGGTACATGGTGACAGCCTGGAGCACGCCGAAAATCTGTTTAATAACTTATCAGCAGATGGTAACATAATTATGCCCTTTAAAAAAGAATTCTGGGGCGATTACTTCGGAAACTTTTTTGACAAGTTTGGTGTGCAATGGATGGTGAACTATCGCGAAATGCAATAACCTTTTAAAAAAGCATCTACCTATGAATATTTTAAAAGATCTTATTGAAACAAAAGCGGCTTTACTGGAAGCAATTTCGAACGTTCCAAAAGAAAAGTTTAACACCATTCCATTTGAAGGAAGCTGGACAGCCTCTCAGCTAGCGGAACATTTGCTAAAAGGAAACAATAGCGGCGTGCTATATGGTAATACCGAGGTTTCAGAACGGCCTATGGACGAAAAAATTCAGGCTATTTCGGACATATTTCTGAATTTTGAGTTAAAGATAACTCCTCCGGCCAATATCGTTCCATCAGGCGATCCACATGAAAAACACGAAATGTTAACAGGTTTAACCGTTAGTTTTGATAAACTGATAGAGGCAGCTAAAACGCTTGATCTGTCTGCTGTTTGTACATCGTGGGTAATACCCGCGTTCGGTCCGTTAACCCGGATGGAGTTTTTATGGTTGTACAATGTCCACTCCATTCGCCATACCAGGCAATTAAAAAATATAACTGTAGCGCTGGCGCAGGTTTAAACGTTTAATGGTTTTTATTATGATAGTTGAAGTTTTCAAAACAAATGTAGCGGAGGTTGAACTGTCTGAACTATTAATTCGGCAGCTTGAAGATCAATTTCCAGAAAGTCATATCAATTTTGATATGGAGGATTGCGACAAGATATTGCGCGTGGAGGCATCCATAATTGCACCGGAAAAAATAATTAAAATTTTAAATTCAAATGGCTATTCTTGTGAGGTACTCACGTAGCAAAGAGCCGATTACATACCATGACCTTTAAAAAATTTTTATCTGCTATAAAACTTTCACTTAGCGGAGCGGAACAGGATTACACAGAAGGAAGCATTAAAAAAGCGGTGTTTCTATTGGCAATACCCATGATACTGGAGCTTAGTCTGGAAAGCATATTTGCCTTGGTTGACATATTTTTTGTGAGCAAATTAGGGCCAAACGCTATTGCAAGCGTTGGTTTAACAGAGTCTGTCATCACGTTAGTATACTCTATAGCAATTGGTTTAAGTGTGGCTGCTACAGCCGTTGTAGCGCGACGTGTTGGCGAGAAAAACGGAAAAGCAGCCGGACATGCCGGGGCACAGGCTATTTTGGTGGCTGTGGCGTTGTCAATAGTTGTAACTATAGTAGGGACTATTTTTGCACCGCATGTTTTAGCCATAATGGGTGCCAGCCCCGAAGTTGTTGCCGAAGGCTCCATTTTTACCCGCATTATGTTTGGCGGAAGTATAGTTATTATGCTGATATTCCTGATCAACGGGATATACCGCGGCTCGGGCAACGCGGCAATGGCCATGAAGAGCCTTTGGATAGCCAGCGCGGTAAACATCATCCTCTGCCCTATTCTTATTCATTTTTTAGGATTAAAAGGAGCGGCAATAGCAACGGTTACCGGTCGTACTTCTGGCGTGCTTTATCAGTGTTATCATTTATACAAAGGCAACGGTATAATTAAATTCAATATGGCCGACTTCGGCTTTGATGCCACTGTTGTTAAATCTTTGATAAAAATAGCCTGGCCCGCTACACTGCAGTTTATAATAGCCAGCGGAAGCTGGATCGCTGTAACCCGTTTAGTAGCCGAAACAGACGGAACCAATGCATCTGCAGGGTACCAGTTAGCTATGCGGAACGTGATTTTCTTTATTTTACCCGCCTGGGGATTGAGCAATGCGGCAGCGACTTTAGTTGGTCAAAATTTGGGTGCTAAAAAGTTTGACCGGGCAGAAGAAAGCGTAAATATCACCGCTAAATACAATGCCATTTTTATGGGTTTTGTAATGCTGGTGTTTTTATTGTTTTCAGACTTAATTATTAAATTTTTTACACACGAACCAGAGGTTGTCAAATATGGTTCGCTGGCGTTAAAAATAATGGGATCTGCTTATATATTTTACGGTTTGGGCATGGTAATGAGCCAGGCATTAAACGGCGCCGGCGATACGCAGACACCCACCTGGATCAACTTTATTTGCTTTTGGCTGATACAAATACCGTTGGCTTATTTGCTGGCTAACACGCTCAATTTACGTTCAACCGGCGCGTTTATGTCTATACCCATTGCCGAAACTATACTTGCACTTGCAGCATGGTATTATTTTAGAAGAGGAAAATGGAAGGAAGTTAAGGTGTAAACTGCTGTATGAAAAAGATCATTGTTGAAAGCTATTCTTTAAGAGAGGCAACTTTAGCTGATATCCCCCAATTAAAGGAACTGGGCCTGGCCGCTTATGGCCAATACGCCGAAACTTTGGGGCCTGAGCATTGGGCCTTAATGCAGCAAAATTTAAGTAATGAGGCAATGTTTAGCGATCTGCTCAACAAATCCACCTGCTTTGTAACGAGCCATGAAGGCAATATTATTGGCATGGCTTTTTTGCTACCGAGCGGCAATCCAATTGATGTTTATGAAGCAGATTGGTGCGCTATACGGTTAGTAGCGGTACATCCATTATACAAAGGCAAACATATAGCAAAAACGTTAACGCAATTATGCATCAACCAGGCTATAAATACCGGCGAACACACAATTGCGTTACACACCTCATCAATGATGCCCGCAGCTATGCACATCTATGAGAGCTTTGGATTTAAAGTATTAAAAGGTATTGGCGAACGTTTTGGTCAGCCATATTTTCTATACACGCTTGATCTTCCCGCTAAAACCGCGGCTCCATAAAATGATAGCCATATACATCGGCAACGGCTTTATAGGTAACAGAGCCTTCAAAAGTGTTTAAGCCTTTTAATAAGGCTGCGTTATCAGCAAAGGCTTTTTTATAGCCTTTGTTGGCAATTTGCAGCGCATAACCTAACGTAGCGTTCGTTAACGCGATGGTTGAAGTATAAGGCACAGCACCCGGCATGTTGCCCACCGAGTAATGCAATACGTTGTTTTTCAGGTAAACCGGATCATCATGTGTGGTGACATGGTCTGCCGTTTCAAATATACCGCCCTGATCTATAGCCACATCCACAATAACTGATCCCGGTTCCATAGACGACACCATTGCTTCTGTAACCAATTTTGGAGATTTAGCACCCGGTATTAATACGGCACCGATTACCAGATCAGAACATTTAACAATTTGCGCTATGGTGCTTGAGTTAGATGCCAGCGTTGACACCTGGTAACCAAATATATCATCCAACTGGCGTAAACGATCAAGATTGGTATCCAGAATACTAACCTCTGCACCTAAGCCTACAGCTATCTTTGCCGCATTGGTTCCGGCTACCCCTCCGCCAATAATTGCTACTTTAGCCCTGCGCACGCCGGGAACACCACTTAGCAATACGCCCTTGCCACCATTTGGTTTTTCCAGATAAGCGGCACCAACCTGTACAGCCATACGGCCGGCAACCTCACTCATTGGAGTTAACAGCGGTAAAGTTCCGTTAGGTAATTGAATAGTTTCGTAAGCTATTGCGGTAACTTTATTGTCTAATAAAGCCTTGGTAAGTTTGGGTTCTGCAGCAAGATGCAGATAGGTAAATAATATCAGGTCATTGCGGAAGTATTGAAATTCGCTTTCAATGGGCTCCTTTACCTTCATCACCATGTTTGCCGCCCAGGCTTCGGCGGCGGTATCAACCAGGGTTGCACCGGCCTGCTCGTAAACAACATCAGTAAATCCTGAGCCTTCCCCAGCGCTTTTCTGAATGCTAACTTTGTGGCCTGCAGCAACTAATGCCTCAACGCCTGCAGGTGTAACTGCTACTCTGTTTTCGTTATTTTTAATTTCTTTTGGAATGCCGATAGTCATGATCAGTTAAAATAAATGTGTTTGCATATATTAAATAACCGATACCGGCTGGCCAATAAGCCATCCAATACTATTATCGCACGGTAGTAACGCGCTTTTTTTTGATAATAAGTCAGTTAAATAATGTCGCAAAAATAAAACTAATTTTCGTCAAAATAGTTTTAAATATCGCTTAACAAGGCTGGGTTTGTTAACATAAAAATAATATTAACTTTACCTTTCATTAACCTATTTTTGTCGCTGTACTTCAACCACTTATTTGAAATTAACTTCCGTATGAAAAAGAATGAAGCTGTAGCTATTGCAAAAAAAGCACGTAAAGCATTTAAAAAAGAATTAACCGATAAAATAGCTACACAATTAAAAGCCGCTGTTGGTGAGCTGGGTACTGATGTTAAGAAAGCTAGCAAAGCAATTGAAAAGGCTGCCAAAAATCTGGCAAAAAAATTATCAAAGCAGGCGACAAGCAAAAAACCGGCAGCACCTAAGGCCGAAGCTAAAGTAAAGCCTGTAGCAAAAGCCACCCCTGCCAAAGCTGACGCTCCTGCAGAAAAAGCTACCACACCTGCAAAAAGCAAAGCTGCTACCGCAAAAAAACCTGCAGCAAAGGCAGACTAACAAGATTTAGTTGTTAAAACTTCAAGGAATACCCGCTGTGTTATAAAAAAGTTTATTTTTATAACGAGGGGATTAATTAATTCAAAAAAAGTATTCGTTTGTAGCAAATTTGCTGCGTGAATATTATATTTGTTAATCCCCGTTAAAAAGTTGGTATTGATCTGCCTGAAAAAATATTTCTCACTTCCAATTGCTACTTTAGGGTGGTTGGTATTTTTTTTGGTTTGTTTAACCGGCTGCGAGAAACAATCAGACGACTCAGGCCGGTACACCGAAGCTTTTCTGCCTGTATTTAATCAAACTACCCGTTTTTTTGATGCTGATCAAACCGAAAAGGGTCTTACTTATTTGGATTCGACTTTTAGTAAATTGTCTTCGCCATCCTATTCAGACCGTTTCCGGTTTTACGCTTTTCATTATGTGCACTATCAACGTGTGTTGCACAATTATCCAACCGCTTTATTGTATGCCGATAGCATGATGCAAATGGCTAACAAAACCAGCGACAAGCCTGATTATGTGCACTATCTTGCCGAAGCTAACTATGCCAAGGGCGACACCTATTTTGATCTGAATCAATACAACGAATCCTATCAATGTTATTACCAGGGTTATCTGCTTGGTAAAAGCTACCTTAATAACGAAGCTCTTTCTGATTATACTTATCGCATGGGGATGATCATGTATAAAAAATCACGGTATTTAGCAGCTGCCAATTACTTTAAAGAAAGCTATAAACAGAGAAGCGATATTAAGGCAGAGAATGATTTTGTGGCTTTTTACCGCATGCAGGAGTTGCTGGATAATATTGGATTAAGCCATAAACACAACGGCGACCTTGACAGCGCTTTGGTCTATTTTAATAAGGCCACGTTGTTTGTGTCTGCCAACGCGGATAAATACCCCGAAAAGAAGGGATTTAAAGAAATGGCCCTGGGCGTAATATATGGGAACGAGGCAGAAGTTTACATTGAACAAAAAAAGTATGACAATGCGATTGACCTTTTACAAAAGAGTATTGCCATTAATAAGCAAAAGGGCTTTGATAACACAGATGCGCAATACGCACAGATTAAGCTTGCCCGTATATACGCCGATCAACACCAGATTACAAAATTAAAAGGGCTGCTAGATGAACTGCGCCCGCAACTAGATTCTACCAGGAATGGTACAGCCGAAGCGGAATGGCACCGTTTGATGGGTGAGTATTACATTACCCAAAATAACCTGCAACAAGCGATGAGCCATTTGCAGCTTTACAATACACTTAAAGATTCGCTGGCCAAACAAACCAGCCTATTGCGCGAAAGTGATGTTAATGAGCAGTTAAGCAACTACGAAAAGGCACACGAAATTGAATTACTGAATGAGAATAATAAGATACAACGTATTTATCTGGTTGTATCTATATTATTTGGCTTGATGGCGTTGGTTATTATTTTGCTGGTTTACCGTTACTGGCGCCGGTCTAAAAACGATGTTAGGTTGATGAATCAGCTTAATAAGCAAATAAATGAGCAAAACAGCAACCTTGAAAAAGCACTGGAAAAGCTACAGGTAAGTAGTCAGGAGAAGGACCGCATTTTAAGGGCTGTAGCGCACGATCTACGCAACCCGATAGGCGGAATAGCATCATTAACCACTATAATGGCTGAGGAGGCTTATAGCGATGAGCAGAAGGAAATGATAAACCTGGTAAGGGAAACATCGTACAATTCGCTTGAACTTATTAATGAGATACTGGAGGCCGCCAACGTAACTTCAATTCAATTAAACCCCGAGCCGGTTGAGATCAACGCGTTGGTAAATAACAGTGTTGAACTGCTGCGGTTTAAAGCTGCCGAAAAAGGACAGCAGATACTTTTTGACCCATTACCTGCTCCACAGGAATTGCAAATAAGCCGGGAAAAGATATGGCGCGTTATTAGCAACCTGGTAAGTAACGCCATAAAGTTTAGCCCAACGGGGGCTACAGTTTACGTTTTGGTTGAAAAAGCTGCCGATCAGGTAATTATTTCTGTAAAAGACAATGGCATTGGCATTCCTGAAAAAATGCAGGATCAGGTGTTCAATATGTTCACCAGCGCGCAGCGCCCGGGTACGGCCGGCGAAAAATCATTTGGATTAGGCCTTTCTATCTGCCAGCAGATAATGGAAAAATCGGGAGGTGCCATTTGGTTCAATAGCCGCAAGGACGGAACAACGTTTTATATAAGCTTGCCGTTAACAGATGGATCAGTAGGCGGCTCAGCTCAAAAAATCAGCGTACCATTTACCCGATGATTTGACAATGCGCTGCTGCGTTTCAAAATCAACATATATTATCCCAAAGCGCGGGTGGTAGCCTTCTGCCCATTCAAAGTTGTCTGTAAGCGTCCATATAAAATAGCCGCTCACCTTGCAGCCTTCATTCTTAGCTTTTAATACTTGTTGTAAATACTCCTGTAAGTACGTAACCCGCATGGGGTCGTCTACCGCGTCTCCTTCCCTGTTGTCGGGAAAGGCCGCGCCACTTTCTGTTAGATAAACCTTTTTTATTTGCGGGTATTGGTTGTATTTATGCAAAAGGTGATAAATAGATTGCGGCCATACCTCCCAGCCCATTGTGGTTACAGGCACATTCCTGTTTTCGGCTTTAACTAAGGATGCCTGTATATAGGGTGTGAAAAAAGAATATTTTACAATTTCGCGCGTGTAATTTTGCAGGCCAATAAAATCAAAATCAAATGCCAGCTTATTCTCATCGCCGGGCAGCATATATTTTTTGATGCCTTTTAATACCGGCAGATCTGCAAACGGATAACCTAAACCCAATACAGGCTCAATAAACAAGCGATTAAGCAAAGTATCAACCCTTTTAGCGGCAGCTATATTCCGTGGGCTGTCCGAGTAAGGTTCAATGTAAGAACAAGAGAATGTTGTACCAATTTCCGCGTTTGGAAGTATCTCCCTCAGTGCCTTCCCTCCTGCTGCTACACTCAATGTAACATGATGAACAGCCGGAAGAAAATTACTTAACCCGGTTTTTCCCGGCGCATGTATCCCGAAAAAATATCCGGCACCTGTAAACACCGAAGGCTCGTTCATCACCATCCAATGTTTAACCCTATCGCCAAAAGCGCGGGCACAAACGCCAATAAAATCTGTAAACCAATTTATAACCTCGCGGTTTGTCCAGCCGCCTTTAAGTTCAAGTGTGTGCGGCAGGTCCCAATGGTACAACGTTAGCCAGGGTTCAACACCAAGCGCCAGGCAATAATCAATTACTTTATTATAATAGTCAATACCGGCCTGGTTAATTGCACCCGTACCGTTTGGCATAACGCGCGACCATGATATTGAAAAGCGGAAATTTGGAATGTTTAGTTGCTTTATGAGATCAATATCGTTTTGATACTGATTATAAAAATTGCAGGCTGTGTAATGGTGAACGTTGCCACGGATCTTGCCTTTTTTCCGGGCAAATACGTCCCAGATAGAGTCGCCTTTGCCATCGGCATCATGCGCACCCTCAATTTGTACAGCAGCTGTAGAAACACCCCAGATAAAGTCGTCGCCAAAAAGCGCCTTGCTAACAGGTGTTTTGTTGTTATTAGATTCCATTAAATTGAGCTAACCAGCAGCCCAAATTGTATATTATAATTTGATAAAAAAAATCCTTTGGCGGATTAGTGAATAAAAGACGACCTCATGCTTTTTGAGATCATCCAGTCGCGTAAGCTGTTAAAAAAACCAATGATGTATTTCATGATATGCTTCTTTATGGTAATAAAGGTACGCTGCTGGTATGACGTTAGTATAACAACAACATTATCATATTGTTAAGCACTTTTTGCAAATAAATGACTAACAAGCTGCACAGTAACGTTTAAATTAGCCCATTAGAAAATGCTAATCCTATGTTTAAAGAATATTTTGCCGGGCTTTTTAAATATGATGCGTATTGTAATAAGAAATTTGCCTCTCTTATTAATTCGGCCAACAATAATTACCGGTCTACTGAATTAATGTCTCATTTGTTAAATGCGCAGCAAATTTGGCTGAGCCGCTGCCTAGGCACAGCTTTTACAACAAACCAACTTTGGCCAAAATGGGAACCGGACACATTTGATGGAATAATAGATAAAAACTACACGGAGTGGATGAATTTTCTAAATAATGATCCGGACGTTCATCAAACAATAGTTTATAAAAACACAAAGGGCGAGCAATTTAGTAGCAAGCTTATTGATATTCTGGCTCATGTTATAAATCATGGCACCCATCACCGCGCGCAAATTGGAATTCTGTTAAAACAAAACGATGGCGTAGAACTACCATCAACAGATTATGTACACTATGTGCGGGGCCTGCAATAATCAATCCCTTTAATTAACGTTATAAACCCATAATAAACCTTAATTTTGGCAATCTTAAAACTCACCCGACTCATGAAAAAATTGTTTATTCCCTTTGCGCTTATTGTTTTAGCATTTGCCTCCTGCACTGATGAAAAGGCCCAAAAAGAGGCAGAAGAAAAGACAAAGGAAAAGACATATCTAAACGAAGTGATTAAAATTCATGACGAAGTAATGGGTAAGGAAGATCGGTTGATGCGTAATAAAATGAAAATAGATACCATTTTAATACCCGATACGCTAAATGCTAAATACACCGTTGTAGAAAAGGCAACTCTAAGTGCTCTAAGATCAAAATTATTGGCGGCTGATGAAGCAATGTCTAAGTGGATGCAGGATTTCGACGCGGAGCTAAAAGGAAAAACGCACGAGGAAAAAATCAAATATTATATTGAGCAAAAAAAGGCTGTAACCCAAATTGACTCAATATTTACGGCGGTTATAGAGGGATCGGACAAATATCTGAAAGAAATAAAAAAATAAAATGAGAAAAATACTATTAGCAGCGATTGTAATTGTATGGAGTGGCTGTAAGTTTAATGATGATATTAAACGCCTGCCTATTGCAGGTAACCGCGATGTTGCTACCAAAGTAGTTAATGGGCAAACGGTTACTGATACAGTATATCAAACTATTCCGGAGTTTAAGACAGTTAATCAATACGGAGATTCTATTAAGAGTGTAAACCTGGATGCTAATATTTATGTAGCCGATTTCTTTTTTACCACCTGCCCTTCCATTTGCCCTACTATGCACCGTAACATGCTTAAGGTGTACGAAGAGTTTAAGGATATGCCCGATTTTAAAATTATATCTTACACCATCGACCCAAAAAATGACAGCGCAGCGGTGTTAAAAAAGTACGCTGATAAACTGGGAATTGAGGGCAACCGCTGGTGGTTACTACAAGGGAAAAAAGAAGAGATCTATAAACTATCGCAAAATTACCTTGTAACCTTCCCGGTAGAAGATGCCAAAGAAAAGTTCATTCATGATGGCTTCTTTATATTGGTGGATAAACAAAAGCGCATTCGCGGTCAGTATGACGGTACGCAACCTGATTCGGTTCAAAAACTGATCAATGATATTAAAATTTTAAGAGCCGAACCCGAACAAAAATGAAGTGGAAAGTAACTGGCTTTCTGGCTTTGTTTGTTGTTGCGCTGATAGCCTGTCAAAGCGACGAAGAGTTGGAATTTGCCCGTTACTACTCTGCCGGAATGGTAATATATCAAAGCAAATGTCAAAACTGCCACGGTTCTGACGGTAAAGGTTTAGCGGCTTTGATCCCGGCGCTCAACAACCCGGCGCACCTTAAAGCTAACTATTCATCGTTAGCCTGTTTGGTTAAATACGGTTCAAAAAGTTCAATAAATCCTGATGGGAAGACTTTTGGCGGCGAAATGCCCGCGACAGATCTGCCCAATGTTGATATTGCTAAAGTGTTAACCTATGTAACCAATTCTTTTGGAAACAAAATGGGCACCATCAACACGCAACAGGTAGAAAACAATTTAAAAGATTGTAAATAATATTATCTGCTTTTGCTCATTAAGGGCATTACCACCAAACGCACTATGGTATGTGCTACTAATGATAAGGTCAGGGTAAAGCCAATTATCATCCCCTTTTTTATCGGCGTATTGAAATAGTCTAAGAAAGCAGACTGCCCGTTACGGCTGCTAAGCACTGCCAGTGCAAACACTGTTAAACCAGTAAGCCACAATGTTAAATGCGAGTAGAAGTAACGTTTTCGCGCTAATTGTGAATTAGGAAAAGCCGTGAATAACAGTATAACATGCGCCAGAAATAAGCCGGCGGCTACCATCCATAAAAAATTATACATAAGGTAGATTTTTTTACCAATAATAACCACTTTTAGGAGTATTTACAATAGTGTTACTGCTTTTTAACTTCAGACTCAATGGTATTTCCGGTTTCTTTGTCAATTTTCTTAGGTAGCTTTTTTACATTTCTTTCAACCTCTGTCTGTTCTACATGTACAGCATAGTCAGCAGGTTCAATGCGCTTGCCTTTAAAATCAACATATGCCTTTGTAAATTCGGCACCAAAGTACAGAATGGCAGCAGTGTAATACACCCACAAAAGTATAGCTATGAGCGAGCCCGCTGCCCCATAGGTGGAACTATTGGCAGATGACGCCACATAGATGCCAATTGCAAAGCGGCCCAGCATAAACAGAAGTGAAGTGAATATGGCACCGGAACGCACATCTTTCCAGGCTATCTTGGCATCGGGCAGTACTTTAAATATCACCGCAAAAAGTGTGGTGATCACTATAAAGCTTATAATTATATTAATCGCATTGAAAATCAATACGGTAACATCAGGCAAGTAGGTTTTAAGCCTGTCGCTCAAAGCCAGCAGCGCACCATTTAGAATAAGGGATACCAGCAACAAAAAGCCTAATGAGATAATTAACGATCCGGATAGCAAGCGGTCATTTAGCATTTTAAGCCAGGCTTTTTTAGGCTTGGCTTTAACCTGCCAGATAATATTGATGGACTCCTGTATCTCGCCGAAAACTGTTGTGGCACCTATAACAAGTGTTATAGATCCTATGATGATAGATAGGGTTGATTTACCCGTTAATTCTAACCGTGCTATCATATCCTGGATCTGTTTAGCCGCGTCATTCCCTACAAAGCCATTTATTTCGGCAAATAGCTGTCCCTGGATAGCTTCTCTCCCTAAAAATAAACCCGCCAGCGATATTACCAGCAGCAACAGCGGCGCTAAGGAAAAAATGGTATAGTAGGCCAACGAAGCGCTGAATTTAAGCGCCATATCGTTAGAAAACCCTGCAAATGCTGCCTTAATGATCGTCCACCCGTTTTTAAGTGCCTGTATGGTAAAATATTTCTTCATAATAAGTTTAACTGCCATAACCTTCAACACAAGCACATAGCTTAGTGTTTTGCTCAACTTGCATTTGTTATCTAAATCATCACCACACTTGGCCTGTGCTTACTTACCGACTTAAACGCTATCTTTGTTACGCAAAACGTTCTATCGCTGTCTTGATTTTATCGGGGCGGAGGAAAGTCCGGGCAACACAGAGCATCCTGCTTCCTAACGGGAAGGCGCCGTCAGCCGGCGACAGCAAGTGCCACAGAAAATAAACCGCCCCGATTTATTGGGGTAAGGGTGAAAACGTGAGGTAAGAGCTCACGGCTTTTCCGGGCAACCGGGATCGCGGTAAACCTCAGGAGTTGAAAAACCAAATAGGTCCTGAACGCGGAGCTGCTCGCTCCCACTCCGGTAACGGAATTTCAGGATGGGTAGGTTGTTAAAGCCTGTTAGCAATAGCAGGACAAGATCAATGATAGAAACCCTTTTAGGGAAACAGAACCCGGCTTACAACTTTGCTGCTGAAAATTAAACGCCCTGCTTACGCGGGGCGTTTTCCTTTTTATTTCGCAATCGTTTTAGACGATTTTTACCTATTGCGGGACAATTACACGCGGCCACTTGTCTATTAATAAGCTAAAAACAGCTATTTTGCGCCCTTTAGGTTTGGTAAATTACTTTACTGAAGCAACCAATTTTAACCCGATTAAATTAAAATTAAGCAATGAAGATGATCTTAACAGCATCCAGAAACTTTATTTGGATATACGCGCTTGTTTTGCTGGCGTTCAGCGCCAGGGCAGACGATGGGCACGACCTTTGGTTAAGGCCGGTAAACGCAAAACCTGTAAAGGTAACAGGTGTCAACGCCAAATCGCCGATGATGGGTATAGCCAAAAAAGAAATTGAACAACGTTGGTTAGGTGCGGAAAACGCCACGGTAGAGTTCAGAATAGTAAAGGACCCAACCGTTAAGACCGATGGTTTTAAAATAACCGGCAATGCCATAAGCGCTACCAGCGAAAGCGGAATACTTTACGGCGCATACGAGCTGCTACGCCGCCAGCAAACCGGCGATTTGAGTAATGTTATCTCTAACCCATCGTACCAACGGAGAATATTAAATCATTGGGACAATTTGAATGGCTCCATTGAACGTGGTTATGCCGGCAACTCTATTTTTTGGCGCAGCGGCGATAATGCATTCACCGTAACCGAAAAAGACAAACAGCTATGGCAGGAATATGCACGCGCTAACGCGTCTATCGGCATTAACGGCTCTGTTTTGAACAACGTTAACGCATCCGCCCAAATATTAGGTGCAGATCAGCTAAAGCGATTGGTAGCCATTGCGGCGGTGTTGCGCCCATATGGCATTAAAACCTACTTGTCTATTAACTTCGCCTCTCCGATTGGTTTAGGCAAATTGCCTAATGCTGATCCGTTAAACCCAGAAGTAATAAAATGGTGGAAGGAAAAAGTAGCCGAGATATACAAGCTGGTGCCTGATTTTGGAGGCTTTTTGGTAAAGGCAAACAGCGAAGGCCAGCCGGGCCCGCAAGATTATAAACGTACACATGTTGACGGTGCCAACATGCTTGCCGATGCATTAAAGCCGTATAATGGCATTGTAATGTGGCGCGCGTTTGTATATAACGCGTCTGAAAAAGATCGTGCTAAGCAAGCTTATCTGGAGTTTATGCCTTTTGACGGGCAGTTTAGAGATAATGTAATTATCCAGGTAAAGAATGGCCCGATAGATTTTCAGCCGAGGGAACCATTTAGTCCGCTGTTTGGCGCCTTGAAGAAAACACCTATTATGCCTGAGTTACAGGTAACGCAGGAGTATCTGGGACATTCAGAGCAACTGGTGTTCCTGGCAACCATGTGGGAGGAAATGTTTAAGAGCGATACCTACCAGGAAGGTAAAAACAGCACCGTGGCACGCGTAACAGATGGCAGCATTTTCCCACAAAAATATACCGCTATAGCTGGTGTATCTAATGTAGGCCTTGACACCAACTGGAACGGGCATGAATTTGCACAAGCCAACTGGTACGCTTACGGCCGTATGGCCTGGAACGATCAGTTAGATAGCAAAACCATAGCCGACGAATGGATAAAGTTAACCTTCGCTCCTGCTGATGTTAACAATAACTGGAAAAACGGCTTTTTAGAGCCTGTTAAGAAAATGATGTTGGAGAGCCGTGAAACGGCTGTAGATTATTCAATGCCGCTTGGTTTACACCATATTTTTGCTGGCAGTCATCATTATGGCCCGGGCCCGTGGTGGGCTCCGGCAGGAACACGTAAGGATTGGACGCCTCCCTACTATCACCAGGCCGATGCCAATGGTATTGGGTTTGATCGTACCAAAAATGGAACCGATGCTGTAGATCAATATCACGCGCCATTAGCTGCTGATTTTAATAATGTAGCCACCACGCCCGAAATGTACCTGCTTTACTTCCACCACCTAAGCTGGGATTATAAAATGAAAAATGGCAAAACTTTGTGGGATGACCTGTGCTCGCACTGGGATAGCGGTGTTAAACAGGTGCGCCAGTACCAGGTTGTTTGGGATAAAGTTGAACCGTATGTTGACGCGCAACGTTTCGCCCGCGTTCAGGAGAAACTACGCCGCCAAACGCGCGACGCTCAGTTTTGGAAAGATGCCTGCATCCTGTACTTCCAGCAATTCAGTAAGCGGCCGATCCCTGACTATGTAGAGCGACCGGTAAATAATCTGAATTACTATATGACTACCGACCCGCTTAGCATGAAACCGGTGCAGCAAAGACGATAGCAAAATCTATAAAATGTATAAGAAAAACGCCTCGAATTAAATGAGGCGTTTTTTGTTTTTATAGGGTCGGCCTATCACAATTATTATACTTTTGCGCTAAATACTATTCTGCATGGCAAATAACATCAATCTACAGGTATACCACGGCGTTGAAGCAACAGTTAACGCCTACATTTTCTCAGACGATCAAAGCATAATTTTGGTTGATTGTCTTCGTAACAGCAACGAGGCATCAAAATTGGCCGCTCAAATTAAAGAGATGGGCAAGCCCCTAACCCATTTATTTATTACACACGGGCACCCTGATCACTACACAGGTATGAACGTAATTAAAAATGAGTTCCCGGATGTGCGGATAGTTGTCAATGCACCCGAAATAAAAGCAGACATCATCAATTTTTCAACCTGGATGGAAAGCGTTGGCTGGCTGGAGGGCGAACCGGCATTAAAGCCAAAAACAGATGCTAATCCTGATGGCTTTGACTATGAAGGTAACATCAGCATTTTAAAACGTGGTAAATTGATTTTGGCTGAAGGCGCTGAAATTGAAGCCTTTAGTAACTACGAACCTACTGAGTGCGAGCACCTGACCACTTTATATAGCGCGGACTTAAAAGCTTTCTTCTCGAACGATTTTGTGTACAATGGCGTGCACCCATGGCTGGCTATTGATAAACAGAATATTGAGAACTGGAAAAACCAACTGTTGGAGTTTGCTAACGTGCTGGAAAAAGACTTGACCATCTATCCCGGCCATGGTAAACCGGCTGATATAACCGTTTTTGAAAAACAACTAAAATACATTAACGATTTTGAAGCAACCGTAGCCGCTGCAAAAAGCCGCGAAGAAGCTATGCAAAAAATGCAAGAGCTATACCCGGATTACACGCAAGCTGATTTTCTGCTTGTCTATTCGGTTAACGCTTTTGTAGCAGAATAATATTCAGGGGTGGCAAAAATACCTTTTATGTGTATATTTGCCCTCCCGACTCCGTAGCTCAGCTGGTAGAGCAAATGACTCTTAATCATTGGGTCGAGAGTTCGAATCTCTCCGGGGTCACTAATAAGTCTCGGCAATTAGCCGGGACTTTTCTTTTTACTCGTCCCCGGTCACATCCCCCCTTCATTTAGTCACATATCCACCTCATTGCCTACAACCTTTTAACAGAGATTTGTGTTATTAATTAATCACACGAAAAACTATAAAAGGACACAAACACCATGAGAAAGATCATTGTATTATCATTCATCACATTAGACGGCGTAATGCAGGCACCGGGAGGACCGGAAGAAGATCCATCAGAAGACTTCAAATACGGCGGCTGGAGCGCGCCGTTTGACGACGAAAGCACAGGGCACCTAATGCAGAAAATGATGGAACCTGCCGATTTGTTGCTGGGCAGAAAAACGTTTGACATTTTCGCTAATTATTGGCCCACACATGCTGAAATTTGGCCCGGTGTTAACGATGTGCACAAGTATACACTATCAACAACGCTAAAAAACAGCGACGCTGTAGTTACTAGCTGGAACAATTCATCCGTAATAAACAGCCTGGATGAAGTTAAAAAGCTGAAAGATGCTGAAGGTTCTGACCTGAAGATATGGGGCAGCAGCAAACTTGTTCAGTCACTGCTTGAGCACGACCTGGTTGATGAGTTATGGATAATGACCCACCCTGTTATACTAGGGAAAGGCAAAAAACTATTTGCTGATAATTCCCTGCCGGGATCGTTTAAACTGGTGGAAAGCTTTGTATCAGACAAGGGTGTAATAATAGCAAACTACAAACGCGCCGGTGAGGTAGAGACAGGTAACATGGGCGTTTAAGCTCATAAAATTTCTAAATATCGCAATAGCCATGGGGTAACGCTCATGGCTATTTGCATTTCCGTCATTATTTATTAAGCCCCTCGCCTACACAATCCCGCGGGTTGTCTACACAACCACGCTGGTTGTCTATTACACACTAAGTGCCACTTAACTTTTTGTTTTTCAGCTTGTCATAGAGGTGTATTTAAAATAATTAAAAAATATTCACCATTAAAATATTCAAAAAAATGAAAACTCAATTCGCAACAATCATTACTACAGTAGCTCTATTTGTAAGCACAACCACCCTTACATTTGCTAACACAAAAACAGAAGGTGGAAACCTTGTTTCAACAGAAATAAAAACAGCCGGAAAAATTGACGCCGTTGAAGCCAGCGGCAACGTAGAGGTGTACCTGGTAAACGGCGATTATGATGCTGTTAATGTATACAGCGATTACTATGGCGAAAACGCTGTTGTTAAAAACGAGCAAGGCGTATTACACATAGCATCATACGCGGCTGATAAATTGGTAGTATTTGTTACCGTAAGCGATCTGCAATCAATTACCGCAAAAGATAAGGCCGCTGTAAGAACTTATGGCGACGCGTTATCGACAAAATTACTGGATATCAATATCAAAGATAACGCTACAGCACAGCTAAAGCTTGATGTTGTAGCAGCCAATGTAACGGCTAACAGCAAAGCTAACGTGCAACTGGCCGGTACAATTGAAAATTATCAATTAAACTATAGTCCTGTGGCAAGTATTAATGTAGAAAATCTTAAATGGAAAGCAGCCAGAACAAAAGAAATTGAGCAAGCAAAGCCGTTCCGTGTTAATGCAATGGCGTTCGGAGTAAACGCGGGTTTGTTAAACTAACCTGGCATAACCTTTAAAAAAAAACCCTTTGGCTAAGTGCCAAAGGGTTTTTTGTTTGAAGCGTACGGTTGGGCTACTTTTTATTAATAACACCACACCCTATCCTACTGCCTGAGTTACCGGTGGGCTGCGTTGTATAATCATCCACACCGGAGTGAACTATAATAGCGCGGTTTAAAATATTGGTTTTTTCAGGGCCGCCAATTGTCCAGCGGTCTGTTTCAATTGTAAGGGATGCCCGTCCGTCTTTATCCAGCTTGATATTACCTATATCGCCTGAATGATATTTGGCTGATCCCCATTTACCGTGGTCTTCTTTGGTTGGGTTCCAGTGGCCGTGCGCGCCTTTACCCTCATCGCCGCAGTCGCCATGCTCATGGAAATGAACAGCTACCGTTGAATTTGCTTTTTTAGGTACATTAAGCGTCAATGTAAGTTCAACTTTACCATCTCTTCTAACAAACCTGGCCACGCCTGTTACTACCGTATCAGCTTTAGTACCGCTTAGATCGGCAACTGCTTCGTCGTACATAGCGGTATCAGCATGCATTGTGTGCATAGCCGTGTCAGGTCCGCTTAATGAGTCTTCACGAGCTTCTATCACCTCGGTTTTTTCGCCGCCGCCACAGGCAGCCATAGCCAGCACCAGGCAAAAGCCCATTGCTGTCAAAAAATGTTTTTTCATGTGTTTAGCGTTTATATAAATACTAATGATTTTTTGTACGAAATTGTTTTAACCGCGATATCGCATTTCGGGGTTTAACTTATAATGTTATTTTTGATTTAATGTGGGACCTATTTTATCAAAGCATCCAAAAATTAGGTGTCGTTCTTAACGATGACGAAAAGGCCGTAATTCAGCAGCTGTTTAAATACCGCAAATTTCGTAAAGGCCAATACATTGTTCAGCAAGACGATGTGGTTAAATATGAAACCTTTATCATCAGCGGCGTAACGCGTACTTATACCGTTGATGATAAGGGGCAGGAGCATATTATTACATTTGGTGTTGAAGGATGGTGGACCGGCGACCTGTACAGTTTCTATACCCAAAACGCTACTGCTTTTAATATAGATTGCATTGCCGCGACCGAGGTTTTGCAAATAACGCAGCCTGCATTGGACGAACTTTGCCTTGAAGTGCCTAAAATGAATATTTACTACCGCAATTTGTACCGCAACTCTGTTATTGCCTTTAGCAAGCGTATGCAATCAACTTTAGAGAAAAGCGCGCCGCAGCGCTACGAAGAATTCAGGCAAAACTACCCTCTTATTGAGCAGCGCGTGGCCAACCACCAGATAGCGTCGTTTTTAGGCATTACACCACAAAGCCTTAGCCGTATACGCAGGTTGGTGGCAAAGCCAAAAAGTTAACCTATGTTAACGTAATTACTTATCCTGTGTGATTGCGGGATTTAATGCTTACCTACATCTTTGCATCATTAATTTAATACAAAGATGAAAACAGCAACATTCAACAAACAATCAATTTTTAAAACCGGCGACAGCTTCGGGCCACTTTTGTTAAGGGTTGCAGCGGGCCTGGTAATGCTTGTACATGGCTCGCAAAAGGTATTCGGTACATTTGGCGGTTATGGCTTTAGCGGTACCATGAACTTTTTTACCGAAACCATGCATTTGCCCTGGCTAATAGCGTTGTTGGTAATAGCGATAGAGTTTTTTGGTTCGATAGCGTTAATATTGGGTTTAACAACCCGGCTGGCCGCTTTTGGCATTACCGCAGTTGCCTTGGGCATAGTTATTACCTCGCATATACAATACGGCTTTTTTATGAACTGGTATGGCAGCCAAAAAGGCGAAGGCATTGAATACTTTATACTTTACATAGCTATAAGTGCCTCGCTGGTGATAACAGGTGGCGGTAAGTTTTCTGTAGACAGATTAATTCAACGCTAAATTTTCAACACAAAACTTACGCGGTGTGCTCCTGAATTTTCTCTAACAACGATTTTAATACGTCCCTTGGCAAAGCCTCACCGCTTATTTGCGTGCTGGTTTCGCCAATTGATATTTCGGCTACAGTTTCGTCATTTTCAAGGATAGCATAATGGCCAATGCTGGGCACCACTTCAAATTCCCTGTTTTTATTACCCGATCTTACAGATACTAAAAACCTTTCGTGTAAACCTTCCATAATAAATAAGTTTTGGTTGGTTATATAACACTAAATGCGGGTGTTATGTTTGAGAGATAAACAGCGGATGTTATCGGCAAATTCTAACCAGATATTAACATACATCTTCTATAACAAACAGCTAATGACCTCAATGCCCCTTCCCAAACAACTTCTCGCCCGCTTTAATAGCCACAGCAAGCTTATTCTCATCAGGCGGTTTAGGACATGAGTACAAGTTAGAAAACGCGCAATAAGGGTTGTACGCCTTATTAAAATCAAGTACCAGCAAGTTATCCTTAAACTCAGCTTCGCGCAGGTCTATATAACGGCCGCCACCGTAGGTATCATTGCCATTGGTTTCGTCTGTAAAGGGCAAAAACAGGTAATCTTTATACTCTGGCAGCGCCATCAGAGCTGTACTCCGGTAAACAGTCAATTCCAATGCTTTGCCGTTAAGGCTGAACTTAAGTTTGGCATAAGGCAGGTACTCGCGCGCGGCACCGGTAAACATGGGCATCATAAAGGCGTTAGGGCCGGGTATTTTCTCAACTTTCGCAGTTACCCGGTAGGTGCTGTCGGCTTTGTAAAACCGCAGGTACGGAAGGTCCTCTTTTTTTATGGGTGAGTTTTTCTCTGTTAAAAAATCGTTCTTATATTTTTCACGGAAAGCGGTAATCTGGGCATTGTGATCTTGCGCGAAACAAGCGAAAGTGGTTAACAGTAATAGTAAGGTTAGGTAGCGCATATAATTATTTTGTAGTGCAATATAGTAATTTGAAGAAAAATTTGAGATAGCGTACAGTAATTGCGGGCGAATTTACTGTTGCAGCAAAATTGCAAATTTTGCCTTTTTACAGCAATTTGATTATCAATATATTAGCTCACATTTACAGCTAAAAATCCTGACGAATAAGTGTGTTGCAAAGTGTTGCATGTTTAAACTTACAATAGTTATAAAACACTTAAAATCAATTACATACAAAAACTGCTGTTGCAAGTGTTGCAAAGTGTTGCCTATTATCCTGCAACACCCCTACTTAAATTTTTAGTTTGCCAAAACATCCTTAACTAAAAAGTGTTTACTTTACAATACAAACTATATATTAGCAATAACAACTACTTGAACGGCACATGGCTAAAATATTAATTATTGATGATGAGCGGGCGATCCGCAATACCCTACGCGAAATACTTGAATATGAAGATTATGAGGTTGAAGATGTAGATAACGGCATTGACGGACTGTCAATGATAAGCGCCAACAACTACGACCTGGTGTTATGCGATATTAAAATGAACCGCATGGACGGCATGGAAGTGCTGACCGAAGGTCTGATCATTAAACCCGACCTGCCTTTCATCATGATATCCGGCCACGGCACGGTTGAAACAGCAGTTGAAGCCAGCAAAAAAGGCGCGTTCGACTTTATATCCAAACCACCTGATCTAAATCGCCTGCTTATAACCGTTCGCAACGCGTTAGATCGCGGTAGTTTGGTGGTTGAAACCAAGGTTTTAAAGCGTAAAGTATCCAAGGTAAGGCCTATACTGGGTGATTCGCAGACCATTGGCAAGATCAAAGAAACCATTGAGCGCGTTGCCCCTACCGATGCCCGCGTACTGATAACCGGCGCCAACGGCAGCGGTAAGGAGCTGGTAGCACGCTGGCTGCACGAAAAATCAAACCGCGCCAACGCCCCGTTAATAGAAGTAAACTGCGCCGCCATACCATCTGAGTTAATTGAAAGCGAGTTGTTTGGTCACGAGAAAGGATCATTCACCTCGGCAGTTAAGCAACGTATAGGGAAGTTTGAATCGGCATCAGGCGGCACACTTTTTCTGGATGAGATTGGTGATATGAGCCAGTCGGCACAAGCCAAGGTACTGCGTGCGTTGCAGGAAAGCAAGATTACCCGCGTAGGCGGCGAAAAAGAAATAGATGTAGATGTACGCGTAGTTGCTGCAACAAACAAAGATCTTTTAAAGGAAATAGAAGACGGCAACTTTAGGATGGACCTTTACCACAGGTTAAGCGTGATACTAATACACGTACCACCCCTAACCGAGCGCAAGGATGATATACCACTGCTTACACAGAGCTTTTTAGAGGAGATTTGCAGCGATTACGGCATGCCAGTTAAAAAGGTATCAGAAGGTGCCATGGACGCGCTGAAAGCCCTGCCGTGGACCGGTAATATCCGCGAGCTGCGCAACATGATAGAGCGACTTATTATATTAAGCGACAAGACAATTACCGAAGATGATGTGCGACTGTTTGCTAATCCATCTGCGCCTGTTACTACCAGTGCAGGTACGGCTACTACGGCTGCTGCTGCTCCGCAAACAGACTTTAACCAGTTTAAAAACTTTCAGGAGTATAAAGACCACGCTGAGCGGGAGTATATCAAATTCAAGTTGGAGAAGAACAATTGGAACGTATCAAAAACAGCTGATGACATAGACATTCAGCGAAGCCACTTGTATAGCAAGATAGAAAAATATGGTTTAAAGCGGGGCGAATGATCCCGCTTTAAATTAAAGTATTACCTTTGTATATGCCGTATAAAGAACGCGATATCAGCAAACTATACTACACCATGGGCGAGGTTTCGGCCATGTTTGATGTTAACCCCTCGCTGATACGGTTTTACGAAAAAGAGTTTGAGGTACTGCAGCCTAAGAAGAATAAAAAAGGCAATCGCCTGTTCACTTCAGAGGATCTTGAAAACTTCAAGATCATTTTTCACCTGATAAAAGACAAGGGCTACACCCTTAACGGCGCCAAAGATCACCTTAAACAAAACATGCACGATGTTAAGGATGCCCAGCGTGTTATCGCTTCTTTAGAAAATCTTAAAAAGTTTTTACTGGAAGTAAAAGAGCAGCTGTAATTAAGCAACCATTTCGGCAAATAGCCTTTTCAGTGTTTTTTCGCAATCGTTAGTTAAGCCAGGATGCACTTTTGATGCCTGTACTACTGTGCTGCGCGTAGCGGTAAGCCATCTAAACCTTGACGCTTCATCTAACACAGCTATAGAACCACAGGTGGGGTTGCCTTTAGTTATTTCGGTAAAGGCATGCAGGTTAGACTTTACCTCTGTTATATCCAAACCACTTGAGAAAGCCTCGATACGCGCATCATCAACTTCAATTATACATTGCAGAAACTTCTCTGTTTTGCAAAACAAAATAACCCCGACATTAATAAACTCCTCGCGCTCTACCCTTGGTACAACGCGGATGACGGCGTACTCAAAAACGTTTTTCACGGGCATTTTTTGCTTCTTCAATAAAAATTGCCGATGCGGCAAGCCGCGTTAACAAAAACCGGATATATACTTCCCGTTTTTCTGCAGCGGTTAAAGTTTCATCATCCAACCATTCGTCTGGTATCAAACCGACGATCTCGCGTATCTTATCTTTAGTCAATATTGTTTTAAACTGTACATCAACAGCATCCAGCTCTGTGGCCCAGGGCAGCAACACATGGTCTTTAATCTGCACAAAAGGCCGTGTAGCCTGCTCCTGCCAGTTATCCCATGAGTGGTGAAAGTATAGTGCCGCGCCATGGTCTATTAACCAAAGTTCTTTATGCCACATCAGCATATTGGTATTGCGCGGCGTGCGGTCAACGTTGGTTATTAAACAATCCAGCCAAACTATTTGTGATGCCAGCAGAGCAGATGGCCGCGTAACCACAGCGTCAAAAGTTATAGCGCCCGACAGATAATGCAGCGCCAGATTAAGCCCCACGCTGGCTTTTAAAAGATCCTGGATTTCCTCATCAGGCTCGGTGCGGCCAAACGCGGTATCTAAATTAGCAAACACGATCTCGGGCACTTTAAAACCCAGCGTGCGGGCTAATTCTCCGCCTATAATTTCCGCAATAAGCGCTTTGGTGCCTTGCCCCGCCCCTCTAAATTTCAGTACATAAAGAAAATCGTCGTCTGCTTCGGCTATTGCGGGCAGCGAGCCACCCTCGCGCAACGGTGTAACATAACGGGTAACATTTACAGTTCGTAAGGCAGAAGTTAATGTAGTCATTGCTGATTTCAGGTTCTAAAATTACTCATTTAAACTAAATACTTTTTGTAACTTATACCAAAAATTACCGCTATGCTGAATAGAATCCTGCTAATCTGCGTTGTTTCTATATTATCACTTCTCAAAGCCGATGCGCAAATAACCTATCTGGACAACTCACTACCCACAGACACCCCTCGCCTGTTTGCGCCGGGAATCGTGTCGGATGGTTTGAACAACCGCGACTTTACTATATCGCCATCAGGCAATGAGCTGTTTTTTACGTTACAGCAGCCCCGATTTATCAGCAGTACTATTTTATATATGCGGAAAGAGAACGGCAAATGGAGTAACCCCATGGTAGCACCATTCTCCGGCAAATACCGCGACCTGGAGGCTGCATTCTCTCCGGACGGTAATACGGTTTACTTCTCGTCAGACAGGCCTTTAAAAGCAGGGGAAACAAAAAAAGACTTCGATATATGGAAAGTTAAGCGCCTGGCCGACGGAAAATATGCCGAGCCCGAGAATTTGGGAAGTACAGTCAACTCAGCCAAAGATGAGTTTTTCCCAAGCGTTACCAAAACCGGCGATCTGTATTTTACTGTGCAGGCAGCGTACGGTAAAGGCAGCGAGGATATTGTAGAATGTAAACTAACCGATAAAGGTTATTTAGCACCGGTTAGTTTACCCGAAGACATTAATACCAAGTTTGATGAATTTAACGCATTTATTGACCCTGACGGACAATTTATAATATTCACCAGCTATGGGCGTGCTGATGACATGGGTCGTGGAGATCTTTATATAGCCCGAAAAGACGCGGCAGGAAAATGGCTGCCTGCAAAGCATCTTCCCGCACCTTACAATTCGCCATTGCTTGATTATTGCCCATATGTTACGCCCGACAAAAAGTATCTGTTTTTTACAAGCCCCCGTATTAATACCGCTTTGCAAAACATACAACAAAAGGATTATGGGCAAATAACATCTTTACTAAACGGCCCGGGAAATGGTGCTGATGACATTTATTGGGTAAAATTCACTGAGCTTAAGTAACGCAAAAAATATCGGTTATTTGTAATTTCACAAAGCAAACAGACCAATAGAATAGCCAATGTATTTTAAGCTGATCAACAAAAACAAACAAGTAATATTATATGGTGTTGCGCTGGCGGCCTTGCTTGTGCTGTTAAAATGGTTGGAATTTAAGTTGATAATAGTTGACCACGCATTTGAAATGTACATTGGCGCTATAGCTATTTTTTTTACCGCGCTTGGGATATGGCTGGCGTTAAAACTGACAAAGCCTAAAGTAAAGACCGTGGTGATTGAAAGACCGGTTTATAAAGGTGCGATGCCTGATTTCAAAATAAATCAGCAGGAAATTGACAAACTGAACCTAAGTTCGCGCGAATTGGAAGTACTACAACTGATGGCACAGGGACTTAGCAATCAGGAAATATCAGAGAGATTGTTTGTATCACTCAATACTATTAAGACCCATTCGTCAAAAATATTTGAGAAGATGGAAGTAAAGCGTCGTACACAAGCCGTCGAAATGGCCCAACGTTTAGGAATAATATCTTAATAAGTATACGGCGCTTGCGTTATAAACAACCAAGCCGCCCAACTTAGTCAGGCGACTCGGTTATTACTGCAGTTAGTTTAAACGTATTCCTGCTATACCTTTTTCTAAGGCTATGTCTTTAACATCAGGTAACGCCGTGCCCTCTACCCTGAATACGGTTAGGTCGGTTAAGCCAATATGGCCCAACACGGTTTTTAGGTAGGGAGCCACAAAATCATTTCCCTGCATAGGTCCTTCTGAATAGATACCACCAGTAGATTCGGCGATGTAAACTTTTTTGTTTTCCAGTAAGCCCTGCAAGCCGTTCTCATCATATTTAAATGTAACGCCTGCCCTAACAATATGATCTAACCAGGCCTTAAGACTTGAGTGGATGCTATAATTGTACATTGGCGCTCCAATTACAATAAAATCTGCATCTCTAAGCGCTTGTATCGCATCATCAGAATGTTTAACCGCTTCCTTCAGGGCCGCGCTTCTGCTTTCTGCCGGTGTAAAAAAAGATGTTAAATGTGCCTCTTCCAGGTGCGGAAAATGTTGTTCAACTAAATTAAATTCTGCTACGGTACTGCCTGGGTGTGCTGCTTTGATCTTTTCAACAATCGCATTTCCTAGTTTTATGCTGAATGATGCCGCACCACGCGGGCTTGAAATAATGTGCAATATCTTTTTCATAGTATCTGTTTTTTTATTGCTCAAAACTACCTACATTTACTAACAAAAGGTTACTACTATACAAAAGGTAAGTAGTAACCTTTTGTATAGTAGCACTAAACAGATATGGTTGTAGAAGGAAAAAATCTGAACACTCAGGAATGCAGCAAACTCCTTAACGCCGTGGGCGATGCCTTATACGTTATCGGTGGGAAGTGGAAATTACGCGTAATTATAGCCTTACGCGAAGGCCATACGCGCTTTAACCTGATACAGCGTGCTATTGACGGGATATCTGCCAAGGTGCTTACAAGCGAGTTGAAGGACCTTGAATTGAACGGATTTGTAAAACGCAATGTACATACAGGGACTCCTGTAATTGTAGAATACCAATTGACACCTTATGCCGACACGCTAAACGACGTTTTAACCGCGCTATTTTCATGGGGTATTCAACATCGGGAGCGTATAAGAGAGGGTTCTATTTAAAGCCGGTAGGTTTTTTTAAAAGGGCAAGCATCTTAATACCATAGCGCCTGCCTAACTCTCTGCAACCCGCGGCATCAAAATGTAGTTTATCCTCTCCGGCCGTGCAGCCGGCTGATGATATAACATAAGCGTTCGGTATAATTTTTGGCAAGGTGGCAATCTGTTTATTCATATCAGCGCAAATTCCACCCTGATCAGCATTTACAGTCTCTCCGGCAAGCAGCGGCACTGCATTTGGTGTAAGTTTTATATCTGCAAGCAGCTTGTCATAAACCTCTTTTACTCTGCTTGTCCATTGGGCATCGTCTTTATTAGACTCGCCCTGGTGTAATAATATTCCCTTTATCACGCCAACTTTTTGGGCCATTTTTGCCAACTCCACCAATCGGGCGTAAGGATTTCCTCCCAGATCCTTAGCTATGCCTTGCATCCAATCAGGCGTAAATGTCAAATAACTTTTGTATTCGCTCTGTTGATATATTTCCATTTTCGCGCCTGCTATTGAAACATTTATAATGCCTATTTTGATGTTTTTAGGCAAGTTTGCGGCAACAGTACGTGCGAAATAATCTGCAGGGCTCAGGCCTGTCCAACAGCGGCATAATGGGGGTTTTGCGGTATACCACTTATCTTTCACCCTGTTCAGATTAACGCAATCAACCGCCTGCAGCACTTTTATGCGCGGGTCTATCCAAACAACGTCCCGGGTTTCTATAGGAGCGCCGCCTTCCATGTTTGACTGCCCGAAGCAGAGAAAAATGTAAAAGTTTTTGTCTTGCGAGAAACTTTTAACATTTACAAACAGTAAGGCGGCGATCGCTAATAGCTTAAACTTCATTAATCTTAAAACTTAAAATTAACACTAAGCCGTATAACCTGTTAATAGCATTATTCCGAATAAACGTACTTAGGGAATGATGCAACATCAACAGGTTTAAATATCAACTGTGAATACATATATAAGCCGTTTTTCCAAACTTTAAAATTGTGCTCTCCCGGCTCAGTATAATAAATATGCGGAACGCCTTTTAATGCAGCATAATCATGCGTTCTTTTGCTGTTGGTAATTAATCTGTCTTCGGTACCACATGATATCCAAAGCAGTTTTAACTGTTTTTTGGCCGCTTCCGGGTCAGGGAACAATTGTTCTGCAGGTTTGGTATTTGGGGCCGAAGAAAAAGCACCTATCCATGCAAACTTATCCAAATTACCTAAGCCAAAGTTTAATGATTGGCCACCACCCATAGAAAGGCCTGCTATTGCACGGTGCTCCCTGTCGGTTAATACTGAATATTTGCTTTCGATATAAGGTATAAGATCTACCAAAAGGTCTTTTTCAAAAGTAGCGAAGCCTTGAACTTTTGGGCCTGACATTGAATTTGACCTGGTATCGTCTTTTGACGCACGGCCATTTGGCATAACAATTATCATAGGCTCAGCTTTTCCATCAGCATACAAATTATCCATTATGATCTGAGGGTGTCCGCCATCGTTAAGCCACTCTTTTTCGTCGCCACCAATACCATGTAATAGGTAAAGTACAGGATATTTTTTGCTTGCAGTATAACCCGGTGGGGTGTAAACTGTAGCTTTTCTAACAGTTCCAACTGTGGTTGAGTTCCATGATACTGAATCAATTTTACCATGTTTGATGTTAGTTCTTTCTACATCATAAGTGGCCGGCATTTGCTTTACAACGCCTTGCGAAAGAGCAGGGAGAGTAAATACTGATGATAAGGCGATTGCACATGCAACTACCTTAATGTGTGATAACGCTTTCATTGTTTTAACTTTATTTTTGGTTGTTTTAATGCGAAAAAAATGTTTGGTTTAGCGGACTAATTTATAAAGTAGTGCAAAATCGCATTTTTTTAATTGTTTATGCAACAATTAAGGGAAATATGAAACTCTTTAACAAAGCTGTTACGATAACACTCCTGCCAGAAATATTAAAGGCTGAAAACTATTACGTTCCCAGCCTCTAACATTGTGCTATTTTTTGGCAGGTGCCAGCGAAAACACCCAATTAACTATTTGCTTAGCCTGATCTGGCTTGAGCGCCGGGTGAGGCGGCATGGCTACATCGCCCCATACACCGCTGCCACCATTTATAACTTTTTGAGATAATTTTGTAGCGTTAACTGTATTGTGTGCATATTTCTTTGCCACTTCTGTAAAAGCAGGGCCAATGGATTTTTCGGCAACCTTATGGCAAGCAGGACAATCCAAGCTCATCATTAACGCCCTGCCCGGATCATTAAGCTTTGCTGTTGCCGCAGCAGCTACAGCAGCCTGACTGGCACCTGCTACCACGCTGGTACTTTTACTTTTTCCGGTACCCGTGGCATCGCTTGCAGATACTGATACTGTGTAATTTCCTTTTGCGGTATAGGTATAAGTTAAAGCAGGTACTGTGGTTACACGCTTAATTCCATTGCCTAAATTCCAATTGTAACGCACTATTTTGTTATTTTCAGCATCGTTAGCCGTTGCTGTGAACGTAACGGTAAAAGGTACATCCCCGGCGGTTTTGTTAGCGCTTACAGTAGTAACCTGCGGTGCTACATTCCCGGTACTATAGTCAATTCTGGAAAGCGCTGCATCAGGGTTCCTTGCGAACCAACCATTTCCATATTCAAGTACGTATAGTTTGCCGTCAGGTCCAACTTCCATATCAACAGGGGCATTAAACTTGGTGCTCTCCATAAATGGCTCCATGTTATCATAATCCCCTTCTGGTGTTAACGTAACTGCCTTTATCCAACCACGCATCCACTCGTAAATAATAAACTTGCCGTTGTAATATGCAGGCAAGCCGGGTTTTACATATCTGTCGCCATAATATACCGGGCCTGCCATAGCAGTACGTCCACCGGCTCCGGTTTGCGGGAAATCAGCAGATGCGGTATAGGGATACCATATAAATGCAGGTTGTGCAGGCGGTAACTCGGTTAAACCTGTATTATTTCTTGAATTGTTAATTGGCTTCAAAGGGTCAAAAGCGGGACCCGATTTGCCGGTACCATAGTCATAGTCATGATAAGCCAGGTTGGGCCCAATAAACAGCGGCCAGCCAAAGTTACCCGCTTTGCGGGCCTGGTTAACTTCGTCATACCCTTTTGGGCCGCGGGTAGCCATGCTGTCTGCCTGTGCATCCGGGCCTACTTCGCCCCAGTATAAATACTGTGTTTTAGGGTCGATAGAAATACGATAAGGGTTACGATTGCCCATTACATAAATCTCAGGACGAGTTTTTGGCGTTCCCTTTGCGAAAAGATTTCCGTCAGGTATTTCGTATGTCCCATCAGGTTTAATTTTTATACGAAGTATTTTTCCGCGCAGGTCATTGGTATTACCGGCGGCTCTACGGTCATCATTGGTTTCAAAACCAGGGCGCTGATCCAGCGGAGCAAATGAGTTGGTATTTGGCGCGCCTTTAGGTACATTTTCTTCATCAAATGGCGAAGTATTGTCACCTGTTGATAAGTATAATTCGTGATCCTTGCCAAACGCAATTGAACCGCCTGTATGGCAGCAGGTTTCGCGGTCCGTTTTAACTTCTAAAATTCTCTTTTCGCTTTTAAGGTCGAATACGTTGTTTTTAAAGGTGAAGCGCGATAGGTAATTAACCGGTTTATTATCCGGGCTTGCCGGGCTGTAATAGACGTATAAGTAATTGTTAGTTTTAAAATCAGGATCAAGCTGTATGCCCAACAAGCCATCCTCTATAGGGTGGGTTGCTTTTTTCAATTCTTTAAAATACACATTCAGTTTGGCAACTTGATTTAAAGTTTTAGTCGCCTGGCTATATTTTAATATCTCCCCCCTACGCTGAACTATCAAAATATCTAAATTAGGCAGTATCGCCATTTCGGTAGGTTCGGTAAATTTACCTATAGAAAGTACTTTTTTAGCGAAGCGCGCTTCATCAGGCGCGTGCTGTGCTTTAACTTTGGTATAATCTAAAGCCGGATGATCCATGGCATAGTTAATACCGCCAAGTATATGCTTAACCATCAGGTCCTCACTATACGACTCCTTTGTATGGCCTAAACCTGTATAAAAAACCTTACCGCCATCAAATTCGTGATACCAGGCTATGGGGTGATTCGCTCCCATTTTAAAGCGGTTAAAGTTGGCGTTATAGGTTAGGCTTGATTCTTCAAGATTAATAAGCACCTTAACTTCTTTATTCAACATTTTATAATGATACCACTCATCCTTGCGTTTCCACTCGGTGGGTAACATACTGGTTGACGGATGGTTTTTATCTACTACGGTCATAGTAGCCATTTGCTGTTGCGGATGTGCTGCAAAATAGGCACCAATCATCCGTCCATACCAGCGCCAGTCGTATAAAGCGTCAGCGGCAGCATGTATACCAACAAAACCGCCTCCGGCTTGTATATACCTTTGCAGATCAACACGTTGATAGGGATCAAGAAAAGAGCCGGTTGTGCTTACAAATATTACAGCTGAATATTTTTTTAGATTATTTTCTGAGATCTTGTTGGCGTCAGAACTAGTATCTACGGCAAAGTTATTTTCTTTCCCCATTTTCATGATCGCTTCGGCGGCAGCCTGCCGTGAATCATGTGGAAATGCCGCTACTTTAGTGAAAACCAGCACACGTTTTTGTGCCGATGCAGTGCACACTGCAAAAAACATACAGATAAGCGTTAGCTTAACTGTATTTAAAAGTTTGAAAGTCATAATGTATTTGTTATAATCGGTATAAAGCAAATATGCAATATTTATATATAATTAGCTGTTAGTTTTGGACGGTTTTTACCAGTTTGCGAACGTCAAATCCTTTGCTTGCCGCCATAGCCAGTAAATGATTATAAGTCTGGCTATCCATTTGCGGTTTACGATTCAATATCCATAAGTATTTACGGTTGGGATGCCCAACAACAGCATAAGAATAATCATGTGCCAACCCTATTATCCAATATTTCCCTTTAAACGGCCACTGAAACTGAACGGTTAATTTCGCATTGGTTTTTTTATCAACCACACGGGCTTCGCCATCGGCAACAGATAATTTTCCTTCTTTTATACAGGAATTTTTAACAGCGATGCTACCATCAGCATTAAGGCTGTATTCTGCAAAGGTATTGCTACAACCACGTTCAAAACGTTGAGGAAACGCGGCGATCTCATACCATTTACCTAAGTACTTTTCCAGTTCTACAAACTGAACTGTTTGCAGGGGTTCATCATTGTTTCTTAGTGCAAGCGCTGCGGCGCCCGCTAAACCAATTATGGCAGTAGTAGCTAATATCTCTCTTTTATACTTCATACTATAACAACGGCTAAAGGGCACCAAAAGTTTAAATACCGACTTAAAAAACGGCATATTTGCTTTATGGTGATAAGTATATTAGGCTGCGGTTGGTACGGTAAGGCGTTAGGTGCTGAATTAATTAAAAAGGGTATAACTGTAAATGGTTCAACTACATCTTCGGAGAAAATTGGAATACTTAAAGCACAGTGTATAAAACCTTATTTGATAGACCTATCGCCGCAAAGTAAAACAATTGACGATGACTTTTTTAGCTGCGACTTATTATGGATAAGCATCCCCCCCAGGGCCAGAGCAGGCAGAGGAATGGAATACATTGCGCAGATAGCTGAATTAGTTGGCATAATAAATAAGCATGCTATCAAACATGTAGTATTGATCAGTTCTACAGGTGTTTATGGCGACAATAATACTACAGTAACAGAGCTGGATGAACCCAATCCGGATGGCGAGTCCGGAAAGATTTTGCTTGAAGCTGAAAATATATTACGAAGTGAAACAGATTTTACAACCACCATTATCCGTTTTGCAGGTTTGATTGGCCCGGGGCGAGATCCGGGAAGGTTCTTTGCGGGTAAAACAGGCATTCAAAATGGCGATGCGCCTGTAAATCTTATCCACCTAACAGATTGCGTTGGTGTTAGTTGCGCGATAGTAGAAAAGCAAGCATTTGGAAATATTTACAATGCATCAGCTCCTCAACACCCATCGCGGGCAGAGTTTTACACCAAAGCGGCTGAACGTTCGGGGCTGGAGAAGCCAGCCTTTATCAGCGAAAAAAGAAGCTGGAAGATTATAGACAGTGTAAATGTACCTACCTTATTGCAGTACACTTATCAGGTAAATTTAAACGAATAACGGCCCCTGCTTTCAGGAGCCGTTATTTATTTTATAAAGGATAAAACTTATCTGCTGGCGTTAACTATCTCAATAGCTTGCTTGGTAGATTCTGTTAGTTCGGCATATTTTTTACCGTCCATTACATCTTTACTTACCAGCTGGCTACCCATACCAACTGCGCATACACCCGCTTTGAACCATCCGCCAATGCTTTCTTTGGTTAGTTCAACACCGCCTGTAGGCATAAATAACAGGTTGGGAAACAGCACTTTTATGCTTGACAAAAATGCCGGGCCCAATATGTTGCCGGGAAACAACTTGATAACTTTTGCGCCCAAGTTCTCAGCCCTGATAACTTCAGATGGTGTCATACAACCTGGTACCCAAAGTAAACCGTTCTTTTCTGAAACCTCAACAACCTCTTCAACCAATCCGGGGCTAATAATGTAATCGGCACCCGCATCTGCAAATGCCTGTGCAGCTTTAGCGTCTTTAATTGTGCCAACACCCAGATACATGCCACCTAATTCCTTATCGCAAACCTCGCGTAGTTTTACAAAATTTTTCAGAGCGGCTTCGCCGCGGTTAGTGTACTCAATGGTCTTTACGCCTGCCGCGTAAAGCGCACGTAAAATATTTACACTAACTTCTTCATCCTGATGAAAAAACAGAGGTAATATGCCCTGTTCCTGTATCAATTTTAATATGGTGGCTTTCTTATCCATGGTTGTTAACCCGTTAATTTTAATATGATTTAAGAGGGGGTAAAAGTAAAAAACAAATATGTAAAACGGCAGGTTTGCAGCGCCAATAATTGCAAATTGTTTACGAAAACGTTAGCGGCAACTTTTCAACTAAAAAGCTTCCTATTTATTTAGGTTTAACGTAGTTTTGGTGACTTTGTAAAAAAGCAACCAATTTGGTCTAATATTAATTTTCAAACTTAAATACAGCAATAACGATGTCTAAAAAAGTCGTAACCCTTGGAGAGATAATGCTGAGATTATCAACTCCTGATTTTAAAAGATTTGTACAGTCAGACAGCCTTGAGGTAACTTATGGCGGTGGCGAGGCTAATGTTTCGGCTGCGCTTTGTAATTACGGCTTAAATGGCGTGTTTGTATCAAAGGTACCTAACAATGCCATTGGTCAATCGGCTATTAACCACTTACGCCGCTACGGAGTTGATACGCAGTTTGTAGCACGCGGTGGTGACCGTTTAGGCATTTATTTTTTAGAGACAGGTGCTTCTATGCGTGCATCGCAGGTTATTTATGACCGTGCGGGTGCTTCTATAGCTGATGTTGATGCCAGTGAATTTGATTTTGATAAAATATTTGAAGGTGCCGATTGGTTCCATACAACAGGTATTACCCCTGCTTTAAGCGACAAAGCAGCTGCCCTTACCTTAGCTGCCCTTAAAGCCGCTAAAGCTAAAGGTGTTACTACCAGTATTGACCTTAACTTCCGTAAAAAATTATGGAGCAAAGAGAAAGCCCGCGTGGTAATGACAGAGCTTTGCCAATATGTTGATGTTTGCATTGGCAACGAAGAAGATGCCGATACCACTTTAGGCTTTACAAGCGAAGGCACCGACGTAACCAAAGGCGAATTGAACCTTGACGGCTACAAAAGCGTTTTCAAACAAATGAAAGATAAGTTCGGCTTTAAATACATTGCTTCTACCCTGCGCGAAAGCCATAGTGCTTCTGACAACGGATGGAGTGCTTTGGTATATGATGGCAATGAGTTTTACCACTCTAAACAATACGAAGTGCGTATAGTTGACCGCGTTGGTAGCGGCGACTCTTTCGCCAGCGGGTTTATTTTTGGTTTAGTTACCGGTATGGCTTTGGGTGATGCTGCCGAATTTGGTGTAGCTGCTTCTGCTTTGAAACACACTATTCCGGGCGACTTGAACCACGCTACTTTGAACGAAGTTAAAGAACTGGTTAAAGGCGACGGATCAGGACGGGTACAGAGATAGTTTTTTTAGTCCATAGGCCATGGTCAATAGTCCATGGTTTATGGTTATATTAATTACAAGTCGCTATGGTCTATGGCCCATCGACTATGGGCAAAATAAACTAACATGATATTAGATACATTAGAAAACGGCAATAAGTACTTCAGCCTGCACCCCAACTTTAAGGTGGCATTTGATTACCTTACCTCAACCGACTTAAAAGCGCTTGAGGTGGGTAAGTTTGAAATTGCACCCGGCGTTAAGGCAATCGTATCAGACAGCGAAGGCAAAACTGCCGAGGTTGCTTTGCAGAAGTTTGAATGTCACAATAAAAACATTGATATACAGGTGTGTATTCAAGGCAGCGAAACCATTGGCTGGAAACCGCGCCAGGACTGCACCAACGCTAAAGGCGAAGGCTACAACGAAGAAAAGGATGTTACCTTTTTTGACCACACGCCTGATATGTACTTTGGTGTAAAAGACGGGCAATTTGTTATCTTTTATCCCGAAGATGTACATGCGCCTATGATTGGGCAAGGTTTGATAAAAAAGCTGGTTGTTAAGGTAACTATATAATTTAAATACCTTCCGCACATATTAAGGCTTGCATATTTTGCAGGCCTTTTTTATTGAACGTGTTGCAGAGTAATTGGCAACACTTTGCAACACTTGCAACAGCATTTTTTGCAACTATTTAACCATCAATCCTTTACAACTATTAACTGTTTAAACATACAACACTTTGCAACACACTTATTCGTCAGGATTTTTAGCTGTAAAATGTTATTAAATAATTGAATTTCAAATAATTGCAAAAAGCGAAATAACTGTGATTTTCTGCAACACTTTGTGAAGTTGTCATTGCGAGGAACGAAGCAATGACAACTTTTCTCCGTGCGCTTGCTTCGTGCCTCACAATGACAGAACGGTATAAGTTTAATTATAATAACACTTAAATTCCTAAACAAAAAAGGGCCGCACAAGCGGCCCTCTAAAAATACTAGTCTCTGATCAACTATTTCTTTTTACCCTGAAGCTGTTGTTGCTGACGCATCATTTCTTCCATTTTGGCACCGAAACCTGATTTCTTTTTGGTGCTTTCGGGTTTCTTTTTATTCTCTTGTATCTGCGCATGTATCTTCTTATCATCAACCATTAAACGGATGATGTATTGCTGCAGGAAGGTAAACATGTTAGCCAGGAAGTAATAATAGTTCAAACCTGCCGGATAACTATTCAATGCCCCTAAGAATATAATAGGCGTGATGTAGCCTATGTATTTCATTTGCCCGGTTACGCCCGAGATCTGGTTGTTAAAGTAGGTGTAGATAAGCGTAGAAATGGTCATCAGCACACACATCAAACTTAAGTGATCTCCTAAGAACGGAATGGTGAAACCAAACTTTACAAAGGCATCATAAGTAGACAGATCATGCATCCATAAAAAGCTTTCGCCCCTTAGCTCAAACAAACTTGGGAAGAACCTGAAGAACGCAATTACGATAGGCATCTGCAGCAATAAGGGCAAACATCCCCCTAAAGGATTTACCCCTGCCTTTTTATAGAGTTTGAGATATTCCTGTTGCAATAAAGTTGGGTTGTCCTCTCCTACCTTAGCTTTTATCTCGTCCATTTCGGGCTTAAGCACACGCATTTTAGCCATTGACAGGTAAGATTTATAAGTAAGCGGCGATAAAACCAGCTTTAAAATAACAGTAAGCGCCAGGATTATTAAGCCATAGCTCCAGTTAAACTGTTCTAAGAAATGGAACACCGGTAACACAGCAAACCTGTTGATGTATTTTAAAGGTCCCCAGCCCAGATCAACCTGTTTCTCCAAATCATAACCCTGCGTTTGCAAAAAGTCAAATTTGTTGTAACCAAAGTAAAACTCCATAGGGAATGTACCGTTAGCAGCACGGTCCACTACCAGGTTGGCCTTCATTTCCTTAATATGCACATGGTCAGAAGTGTCATGGCTAACAGCCATGTTTGCTTTACTGATGCCATTTTTAGCAATTAACACACTCGAGAAAAAATGCGCCTTAAATGATACCCATTGTATTTTATGGTCGGCTACTTCCTTAGCATCGTCCTTAGTTTCGCTCAGGTAGTCAACACCATCATCAAATGTGTTATAAAAAACAGATGAATATTGGCGCTCCAGGGCCATATCCATTTCCTGTTTGCGCACATTGCTTTCCCAATTCAGGTTAAACTTGTCGCTGTTGGCTACTACACCATCTAAACCCACAGGTTTAACAGTAAAGGCAACTTTATAACCTTCCTCCGGCAGTGTATATACATAGTCAATGTACTGTGTAGGGCTATAGCTTAAACGCAACGCTACTGTATTTGAACCATCAGTATATACCTGACCAAAATACCTTTCGTTGGTGTTAACAATAGTTGAACCGACTGTTAAAGTGGTACCAAACTTATTGTCTGTACCATCAAATAATATCAGGGGCTTTTTGTCAAAAGTTTTAAAATTCTTTAGCTCGGCAGAGTAAACGCGCGCGCCACGGGTGCTTATTTTTAAGCGGATATCCTTATTCTCTAAAGTGATCAGCTGCTCACCACCTGCCAACGAAGCACCGAAAGGGGCTTTTAAGGCGGCAGAATCAATAGCTGGTTTTGCAGCAGTATCTGCGGCTGAATGTACAACAGCTTGTACCGGATTCTTACCGGCTTTTTTCAAAGAGTCCAGATGTACTCTTTGTTTTTCTTTTTGGATCTCAGCGTCTGTTGGTTTCATTAAATAAACCGAACCGGCAATGATGATCATAATCAGGAATAATCCTGTAAACGTATTTCTATCCATTATATCGTATCTCGTACAAAATGTTACTTCTTGCGGGCATAAGCCATGGAAGCGGCGACAAAGTTAATAAAAAGTGGATGCGGATTAGCAACCGTTGATTTTAATTCGGGGTGGAACTGCGCACCCACAAAAAACGGGTGATTTTTTAACTCAACTATCTCTACCAGGTTATTTTGCGGGTTAAAGCCCGAAGGTACCAGCCCTGCCTTTTCGTATTGGTTCAAATATTCGTTATTAAATTCATATCTGTGGCGATGGCGCTCTGTGATATGCTGCTTGCCATATATGGCAGCGGCTTTGGTACCTTTCTTTATATCGCAAGGGTATGATCCTAAACGCATTGTACCGCCTTTGTTTACTACTTTCTTTTGCTCCTCCATCATGGCAATAACCGGGTTGGGGGTATCCGGGTTCATTTCTGTACTGCTGGCACCGTCAAGCATTAAAACATTACGGCCAAACTCAACAACGGCGCATTGCATACCCAGGCATATACCAAAGAACGGGATATTATTTTCGCGCACATATTTAATGGCCGCTATCTTGCCTTCAAAACCACGTTCGCCAAATCCGGGTGCAACCAATACACCGTGCAGGCCCTGTAGTTTCTCTATAGCGTTTTGCGGGGTTAATTCTTCAGACTTAATGTATCTTACCTTAACCTTGCATTCGTTTTTTGCACCTGCATGGATGAATGACTCTATTATTGATTTATAAGCATCAGGCAATTCTACGTATTTACCAACCAGGCCAATGCAAACATCAGATGTAGGGTTTTTTAAACGCCCTAAAAAGTCTTTCCAGTTTTCAAGGTCAGGTTCTACTTTATGTGGTAGCTTCAATTTTGTTAATACCGTTTTATCCAATTGCTCTTTCAACATCAATAACGGTACATCATAAATAGATGGCGCGTCTATTGATTCGACTACAGCATTGATGTTAACGTTACAAAACAAAGCGATTTTTTTTCTGAGATCAGTATTTAAATGGTGTTCTGTGCGGCAAACAAGTATATCCGGCTGTATACCGTACTCCAGTAACATTTTAACCGAGTGCTGGGTAGGCTTGGTTTTTAACTCGCCTGCAGCAGCTAAATACGGTACCAGCGTTAGATGAATAACCAATGAATTGCCCGAACCCGCTTCCCACCTGAACTGGCGTACAGCCTCAATGTAAGGTAACGACTCAATATCGCCTACAGTGCCGCCCAATTCAGTTATAACAATATCATACTCTCCGCTTTCGCCAAGTATGCGCATGTTTCTTTTTATCTCGTCGGTAATGTGTGGTACCACCTGTACGGTTTTACCCAAAAAAGCACCTTCGCGTTCTTTGTTGATAACATTTTGATAGATGCGACCGGTGGTAATGTTGTTCGCCTGCGAAGTTGGCGTATTTAAAAAACGTTCGTAATGACCAAGGTCCAGATCGGTTTCGGCACCATCCTCGGTAACATAACACTCGCCATGCTCGTACGGATTAAGTGTTCCGGGATCAATGTTAATGTATGGATCAAACTTTTGGATGGTTACGCGATAGCCGCGCGATTGAAGCAATTTAGCCAGAGAAGCTGATATAATACCCTTTCCTAACGAAGAGGTTACACCGCCCGTAACAAATATATATTTGGTCATGATTTTTGTTTGTGTACGGGATACAAAAGTAGAAATATTTTCGGGAGTTTGGGGTATAAAAAAAGATTTACCAAACAGGCTGATAATGAAAGGTTATGAATAGTTTTAAATTACCTATGTCGCGCAGATGGTGAAAAAAATGTCATTGCGAGGTACGAAGCAATCGCGAACTTTGCATAAAGGCATTGCATCCTTGCGATTGCTTCGTACCTCGCAATGATAAGTTGAGAATGTGGTTTACGGCAACAATTCCAGATCGGCAGGCGTATCAACCGCGTAGGTTTCAAACTCCGTTTCGGCAACCTTAATGCGGTAACCATTCTCTATCCAGCGTAATTGCTCTAAAGCTTCGGCTTTTTCTAAGGCGGAAACTTCCAGCTTGGTTATTTGCTGCAAAACGTCTGCCCTATAGCCGTAAATGCCAATATGTTTGTAGTAAGTATAAAACTCCAGCCAGTTTTGCGGCTCTTCGCCCCTTATGTGCGGTAAAGCCGAGCGCGAAAAATATACGGCCTCATTAAGTTTATTTACCACCACTTTTGGCGAGTTGGGATTGTGCAGTTCCTGTTCAGTTTTTATCCGTTTAATCAATGTAGCTATCTGCACATCAGTCGCATCAAAACATGCAGCAAGTTTGCTTATCTGTTCGGGTTCAATGTAGGGTTCATCGCCCTGAATATTGATAATAACGTCATAACCATTATGGATGGATGCTACCTCCGCGCAACGGTCCGTTCCGCTTTGGTGTTGGTCGCTTGTTATAACGGCCTTACCACCAAAGTTGATGACATGATCAAATATCCGGTCGTCATCTGTAGCCACCACAACACTGGTCAGATCAGCACATTTGGCAGCCTGCTCATAAACCCGCTGTATCATGCTTTTACCGGCAATATCAACCAAAGGTTTGCCCGGAAAACGGGATGACGCGTAACGTGCCGGTATAATACCTAATATGTTCATTGTTTAAACGTAATGGTTTTAAAGCCGGCTAAAGCCGCTTGTTGATCGGCTAAAGGAAGGTTTATCCCATTCATTTGAAAATTAAACTTTCCGGTGCGGCTTTTAATATAAATGCCTGTCATTCCTTTGCCGGGCACGGTGGGCCACAGCGTTTTTATGATATACTTATCGGTGGTATCTATTTTAAAATTGTGCCTTTTAGTTAGCAAGGGTATACCTAACGGTATAGTCTTAACTTCGCCGTTGCTAACTATATCTATCATGTAATCCGCTGTCGGGAATTCAATTTTTTGCGAAGGGGAAAGTTTATAAATACGCTGAACTTTTTCTACGGGATAAGGTTCAACCTTAACAAGCGAGGAGTCTTTTATACCCTTCATTTGCATCTCGCTTTTCTTTAACGCATCAACATTGGCTGAATCTGTGTAGGTTACATCAGGTTTACAGAAATGACAAGCCTCCCGCCATCCACCCTTTTCTAAATAATACTGCTCTGTTACTACAAGATTATTGGCGTAGCCCATATCGCTACCCTCAAAATTTAGTACCAGATTAGGGCCGGTAATAAAGCCTCCAAACGAGTCGCCAAAAGGGCCACCTTGCTCGCCCCCGTTCTGATAATTCCAACCCTCCGGAAGAGCAATGGTAAACTTATTTACGTCCAGCTCTTTGAATCCATCGGGAACCGACTTACAACCAACCAAAAGATATAAAAGCGCAAAAATGATGTGGTTCTTTTTCATGTTACTAATCATTTTCGCTATTAAAACAAGCCATTTATTTCTCTTTCAATGGCTTGAACAATGACGCCCATGTCCTCCGTATTATTGGCAAAATCGAGGTTATCCTTATCCAATATCAGCAATTTGCCCAGGTTGTAATTGTTTATCCATTTGTCGTACTTCTCGTTCAGTTTTGATAAATAATCAATACGGATGCCTATTTCATACTCACGGCCGCGGCGCTGAATATTATTTACCAGCGTAGGCACAGATGCCTTTAAATAAACCAGCAGATCAGGCGGTTTTATGTACTCTGTGATATTGTCGAATATGGAGGTGTAGTTTTCGTAATCGCGGGTGGTCATCAGGCCCATATCATGCAGGTTTTCCGCAAAAATGTAAGCATCCTCATAAATGGTTCTATCCTGAAGAATGTTGCGCCCGCTTTTTTGTATCTCGATGATCTGGCGGTAGCGGCTGTTCAAAAAATAGATCTGCAGGTTAAAGCTCCAACGCTTCATATCGCTGTAAAAATCTTCCAGGTAAGGGTTATTGTCAACTGCTTCAAAAAGAGGGTCCCAGCCGTAGTTTTTGGCCAGCATTTCGGTGAGCGTGGTTTTGCCCGCTCCTATATTTCCAACAATAGCTATATGCATCTTCAGTTAATGGATTTTTGGTTTATAGTTCATGGTAGATTGTTCAAAGCATGAACATACCTTATTCTCTTAAATTTATCGACTAATATACACTATGAACCATCAACTACCAACCATCAACACTACTAAAAACTTCTAAAGCCGATGATCTCCCTCACATCCTTAATAGTACGCGATGCGCTTTCGCGGGCTTTCTCTGCTCCCATTCCCGCTACTTTGCTTAGGTATTCCGTATCAGCAGCTATGGCATTTATACGATCGCGTATAGGTGCTGTTGCTATGATCATATCCTCGGCCAATTGTTTTTTAAGGTCGCCGTAACGTACCTGGCAGCTATTGTATAAGTTGTTAAAATGATCGTAAGTATCCTGCGCTGATACCACTTTCATTAAATCGAACAAATTCTGTATCTCATCAGGCTTTTGCTGATTCTCAACCGTCGGGCCGCTATCTGTAACAGCACGCATTACCTTTTTGCGGATAACCTCGGGGGAATCACCTAAAAATATGGCGTTACCCTCTCCTTCTGATTTGCCCATTTTACCTTTACCATCTAATCCGGGTATTTTTACCAGGTTGCTGCTAAAGTTAAACGCATAAGGTTCAGGAAAATACTCGTTGTTATATAAACGATTAAAGCGGTTACCGAAAGTGCGGGCCATCTCTAAATGCTGCTCCTGATCTTTACCTACAGGCACTTTAGTCGCTTTGTGTATCAGTATATCGGCGGTCATTAATACGGGGTAGGTTAACAAACCCGCGTTTACGTTTTCGGGATTGGCACGAACCTTATCTTTAAATGAAGTGCTGCGCTCCAGTTCGCCTAAGTAGGCATTCATGTTAAGGTACAGATACAGTTCGGCAATTTCCGGCACATCAGATTGTACGTAGATAGTTGCTTTTTCAGGATCTATGCCCGCGGCCAGGTACTCTATTAATACGCTTTTAACGTTAGTGTGCAAGTTGGCCGGTGTAGGGTGTGTTGTAAGCGAATGCAGATCGGCAATAAAGAAAAAACAATTGTATTCGTGCTGCATTTTCACGAAGTTTTGTATCGCACCATAGTAATTACCGAGGTGCAGATTTCCGGTAGAGCGAATACCACTTACAACAATTTCCATAGCGGCGAAAGTAAGTATTTTTTCTATTTTTGGTGACGATGAAAATAATATTGAGGAAGGTACACTGCTTTTTATACGCAGCCTCAGTGGGCCTCACCTACGCCATATGCTTACCTTTTCTGTACCTTTTATCCCGCAATACCCGCAATTATAAATACATGAATGCCATAAGGCGTGCCTGGGGTTTTGTGAGTTCAATATTGGTTGGCATAGTTTACAATTTTAAATACGAAAAGGCTATCGACTGGAGCCGCACTTACATAATTTGCCCCAACCACACCTCTAATCTGGATATTACCGCCATGACCCTATTGGTTAAAAACAATAACCACTGCTTTATGGGCAAAGAGGAGCTGCTGAATAGTTTTGTAACGCGCCTCTTTTTTAAAACTGTTGACATTCCCGTTAACCGCGAAAGTAAAATGTCATCGTACCGCGCGTTTAAAAGAGCATCAGAGGTGCTGGCGAACGGCACATCTGTTATTATTTTTCCGGAGGGGAAAATAGCGGATGATTATCCGCCCCGTCTGCAAGAGTTTAAAAATGGCCCGTTCCGGTTGGCAATTGAATTAAAAGTGCCTATAATTCCGGTAACTTCTGTTAATACCTGGAAGATTTTATGGGATAGCGGCGTTCAGCATGGCAGCAAACCGGGGATTTGTAATATATTTGTACATGAGCCGGTAGAAACGGCGCAATTAACTTTGGATGATGCCGACGATCTGCGCGATAAAGTTTATGGCATCATCAAACAAAAATTTGAATAAAAATGAATATTGATAAGGAAACCGTTGATAAGATAGCCCACCTTGCCCGCCTTGATCTGCACGAAGATGATAAGCAGGAAATGATTGGCGACATGAACCGGATACTTGATTTTATGGCGAAATTGAACGAAGTAGATACTTCGGGAGTTGAGCCGCTGGTTTACATGTCAACCGAGGTGAATGTTGTGCGGGAAGATATTGCAAAACAAGAGATAACTACCGAAGAAGCGCTTGAAAACGCACCTAAACATAATGATCAATACTTTTTGGTGGCTAAGGTTATTGGATAAAGACAATTTATAAACAGCCGTAACATTTTTAACAATACGCCGTCAAAGCAATAAAAATAATATATGAAGCCACTCATCACCATTAAAGACATTGGAAGAAAATATGTAATAGGCTCTGAAGTAATTCACGCCTTAAAATCTGTGTCTTTAACCATAAACAAAGGTGAATTTGTGGCGCTAATGGGTCCTTCAGGTTCGGGCAAATCAACCTTGATGAATATTCTGGGTTGTTTGGATACACCTACCAAAGGTGAATATATTCTGAATGGCATTGATGCCAGCCACATGACTGATAACGAACTTGCAGAAGTGCGCAACAGCGAGATCGGCTTTGTTTTTCAAACATTTAACTTACTGCCGCGTAATAGCGCGTTAGACAATGTTGCTTTACCGTTGGTTTATGCCGGCGTTAGCAAGGATGATCGTAATGAACGCGCCCGCCAGGCATTAACTAATGTTGGCCTTGGGCATCGTGTGGATCATAAACCCAACGAACTTTCGGGTGGTCAGCGGCAACGTGTTGCTGTGGCCAGGGCGCTTATAAATGATCCTTCCATAATTTTGGCGGATGAGCCTACCGGTAACCTGGATACAAAAACCTCAATTGAAATAATGGGGCTTATTGAGGATATCCACGCTAAGGGTAATACCATTATTTTGGTTACGCACGAGGAAGATATAGCACAGCATGCGCACCGTATTGTACGTATGCGCGATGGTTTGATTGAAAAAGATTACGCAAACCCTAAGATAATTACTGTTGACAGAAGCAAGATAGTTAAGGATGAGGTTGAGCAGGTTGAAGAGGAAGAAGAAAAACCGGCTTCTAAGATCAAGCTGAGTAAATAGTTTATTTAACGAATGGATAATTTACATTTTGACGATAGCGGCCTCAATAACGCCACTATTGATAATTTTAAAGCCATTTATTCAACCGTTAAAAACCGTTTCAATCTACAATTTACCGGGCACATTAATTTTCACCTGGAAGACTTTGAGGCTTTTAGAAATTGCCTTGAAATTAACCAGCGGGCATCATGTGTAATTAAGCACGAGCGCAGCGACTCCTATTTATTATTCATAGAAACAAAACATACGGGTAAAGGACATCATGCCGAAGAACATTACCTGTACCACACCTGGGCGCTTGCCTACCTGAAGAAGGATTTTGGAAGAATTGTTATCAGGCCGGAAACGCTGCGCGATAAAATTATTGAGCTGATACATCCCCTTGAGCTTGATTTTGATGATGATAAAGCCTTTAGCGATACTTTTTATGTAATTGTAAGCGATGTACAAAAAGCTAAAGACTGCATGGACCGCAAGTTCAGAAACGCGGTGATGGATATCCGCGATAATGACTTTATTATTGAGATAGTAAACCACACCCTGATAATTGGCAGCCACCACCCTATGCAACCAGAAAAAGCTTTTGAGATAGCTGATTTTGTTAACCAATTGGCAGGGTTTTGCTAATTACCACCATCTTGCATTCTCCTGCTGCTTTGATCGTTTTCCTTTCTCGTTGTTTGAGTTTATAAATTCAAAATTTTCCCAACCGAATTTAAAATATTTGCTGTTCGGTGAGAACTCTCCAGCTCCTATGTCGAAGGCGTCACCGTAAGGAATTCTATAGTCGCCCCAATTGCATTTTTTGCTTTTTGTAGCACCATACTGTATCCATGTACCTACGAACTCGTTATTTGAATAGCCATCAGCATTTAATTCGATATCATCGTAATAAACCTTATTATTCTTATCTAAATAAAAACTGGTAGCAAACGCACCGCTAAATACACCCGAATGTAATTGTTTTTTATCTTCTGAGATTGTATAATCACCTATAATGATAAACTGGCCTTTGATCCCCTTGTTCTTAAATTCGTCATCTACACCATAACCGGTAATTCTATACTTTTTAATTGCTGAGACGTTAATAGTACCCTCAAAATCGTTAATGTTATTTTTTACCATCGTTTTTCCAAATACATGATAGGTGCCTGTATTTGTACTATCTTTAATAACTTTAACAAATTTGATTCGCAATCGCTGGAAATTTTCTCCGATAAAACCATAAACAAATTTATTTTCAGTGTGCATCCAAAGCCTTGATAGGTCCGTTGATGCAAACTGCCTTTTATATTCTGTTGGAACAAGGTTTTTGTTGGAGAAATACTCTTTTCTGAACTGAGTGGCATCCGATTGAGAGAGTGATGTATTGTACGCAATAAAAATTAGCGCTATTGCAAAAAAATATTTCATATTGGTTCAGCTTATTTTTAATACGTATAAAACGCCATCTTTCCGCAAGAACAGGCACAGTTAGGATCGGTAACACCAAGTTTACTTAAAAAATGCTGATAGAAAGCTATCCTGTCGTTCATGCCCTCATTTTCATCTTTATTACATTCCACGGCTCCATTTATAATATTAATGGTCATGCCGAAGCCAGGTGTACGGCCCTTTGATTTGTCTGCTGCATTGGGTTGCCACTTTCCTATCATCACATCATGTGCCGATGGTTTATGCGTTTCGGGCATCATCCAAAACCAAATGGCTACTTTAAATGCGGTAACGGCGTCGTTTTCTACCTTGTCCGGATCATTCAGCAATATGTTTTTATCCCCGAAAATACAATCAGAGGCCTTGCCATAATTGCCGTTATAACTTAATTGCATGGGCCCGCGGCCGTAGTATTTTTTTCCTTTTACCTGCGGATATTCATCGCTCTCGCCATAATAATCTAATGATGTATTGGCCTCGTGGCGCAACATTAAACCGTCGGTGTAAGTTCCGTTCTCACCATGCCTTGTTTCATGCGCTATATGGGCGAAAAATGCTGCCAGTTCCTTTCTATTGGTTAGCGAATCCGCCCCGGTGCAAAAATTGCCGTAATCAACTGTAAATATGCTATCGGGCTTTACTTTGGCCCAGGGTTCGTTCCAATCTATATCTTGTCTTACTACCGCGTCTTTATCGGTAGCTTTATCTGTCCGCACTATTTGATATACCGACAATGCCCTGCGCGATACCTTTACTTTGATCTTCCCTAATTCGTCAACAGCCTGTATAAATGCTTGATAAGTATAGAAAGTATCCCGTTGCGGAAAAAGCTCGTTAAACTGCTTTTCGGTTATCAAAAATGATGGAGCTGGAAGTAAATTATCGCCCGTAACTTTTAATTTGGTGTTACCGCATTTAAAGCTTGATAACAACATAAAAAAAACGATTGTAAAAGATAACCTGGTTAATAATATGGCTGAGCGCATAGATAAGTTATTTGACTGTAAAAATACCGTTGTTTATTTTACATATAAAATATTGTACCAATTAATAGCTAAGTTTAAGCTACATTTAAACGAATGAAGATCTACACCAAAACAGGCGACAAAGGCTATACTTCTCTTATCGGCGGAACACGCGTGCCTAAACATCATGTTCGCATTGAAAGCTATGGAACGATAGATGAGCTGAACTCGTGGATAGGATTGATCAGAGATCAGCAAATTGATACTGCACATAAAGAAATTCTAAAGCAAATACAGGAAACATTGTTTGTAATAGGCTCGCAACTGGCGGCAGACCCTGAGCGTTCTAAAATGTCGCTGCCGGAGTTGGATGCAGGTGAAGCAGAGTTGTTAGAAAAAGCGATTGATAATATGAATGAGGGTTTGCCTGATCTAACTCATTTTATTTTACCCGGAGGTAGCACCGTTGTATCTTACTGCCACCTTGCACGTTGTGTTTGCCGCCGTGCCGAACGCGCAGTTACTCATCTTGCAGAAAACAGTACGGTTAATGATTTGACGATTATTTATCTGAACAGGCTGAGCGACTACCTTTTTGTTTTAGGCCGTAAACTGGCAAATGAACTTAATGTCGCTGAAAATCAATGGATTCCGGAGAGAAAAAAAAATTAAAAAAATATCTTGATAAACGATATAAAAATATTATACTTTTGCGAAAATTGAAACTCAATCAAATAACTAAAATATAGATAGAATATGTACTGGACACTTGAATTGGCATCTCACCTGGAGGATGCACCATGGCCTGCCACCAAAGACGAATTAATTGACTATGCTATACGTTCGGGCGCTCCTGTTGAGGTTATTGAAAACCTGCAGGCATTAGAAGACGACGGCGAGCCGTACGAAAATATTGAAGAGATATGGCCTGATTACCCTACAAAAGATGACTTCTTTTTTAACGAAGACGAGTATTAAAACGGTCAAAATATAAGTTAAAAACCGCTCTGATAGCTTTCAGAGCGGTTTTTTTGTTTAGTGCCTTTTTTTGGAATGGTTTTAGTATTTGCCCCAATATTATTCACAACTAAAACTTATAATCATGAGAAGTTTGCTTTACATCATCGCCGTTATTTTGGTAATTGGCTGGGTATTAGGATTTTTTGTTTATCCAACCGGCGGAAGTATAATACACGTATTGCTGGTAATTGCTATTATAGCAGTTCTTTTAGGGGTGATACGAAGAGCTTAGTTTTTTGAGAGTCAAGAAGCACGAATCAAGAGTTAAGACATATAAATTTTTGTGCTATCAATCTTGATTCTTGCTTCTATCACAAAGCCTTATACATTTTGCCCGGTAATGAGCGGATGTAGCCCTGCATTTCCATATTTAACAGGCCCATGGCTATCTGGCTCATGGGCATATTTATTTTAAGGCTAAGGTCATCAATGGCAACAGGCCCTTTATGTTGCTGTATCACATTAAATATCGTTTGCTCATCGGCAGACAGGTCAAAAGGGAGCATAAATTGCTCCACAGGTTTATTTTCTTCACTTCGCTCCCAGCCCAAACTGTAAGCCAGATCGGCAGCACAGGTAAGCAAAGCCGCTTTATTATGCCGGATAAGGAAGTTGCAACCTTCTGAATAAACATCATCAACCCTGCCCGGAAAAGCAAAAACATCCCGGTTGTAAGAATTTGCAATTTCGGCGGTTATTAGCGCCCCACCTTTTATACCTGCTTCAATTACAACAGTAGCATCGGCCATGCCGGCAACTATGCGGTTACGTTCGGGGAAATTCTCTCTGTCAGGTATCGTTCCTGATGGATACTCGCTCAATAATCCACCGTTATGCAGCATTTTATCCGCGGTTGCGCGGTTAGCAGCCGGATATAATCTATCCAGGCCGTGGCCCACTACGCCAACGGTAGTAACATTGTTTTTTAAGCACTCTTTGTGTGCGGCAACATCAATACCCAAAGCCAGGCCGCTTAGCACCAAAACATCATACTGTTTTAAATCCTCAACCAGTTGGCGGCACAGATCTTTTCCATATTCTGTAGCGTTACGTGTGCCAACAATACTAACCACACGCTGCTTATTAAAATCGGCATTGCCTTTACTATAAAGTAAAACGGGCGCATCAATACAATTCTTTAAGCGTTTAGGGTAGCGGGCATCGGTATAGAAAATAACATCGATTTCGTTTTTATCAATAAACTTCAACTCATGCGCTGCTTTTTGCAGGGCTTCATCAAAATTGAGCATTGATATCTTCTTCTCTCCTACACCAGGCACCTTCAATATTTTACTTGCAGAAGCCTTGAACACCGCTTCGGCGTCACCTAAATAACTTACTAATGACTTTGCAGACGCGGGCCCTATGCCCTTTAAAAATGTTAAAGCTATTTGATGGAGTTGTGACATGGTGTTTTTAATGTGCAGATATGCAAATGGGCAGATGTGCGGATGCAAAATATGGGATGATATGGATGTATGCAAATTTTCTTAGCAATTAATTGAAATGTGATTCATTGATCGCTTTTTAAAAAAACTACAAAAATAGTTTGCAAACTAGAAAAATAGTTTCTACCTTCACCTAACTACAAAAATAGTTTGCGATGAATATAAAAGAATTAACCAAAGCAGAAGAGCAGATAATGCAGATACTGTGGGCTTTAAAAGAAGGTATTGTAAAAGATATTCTTGAGCAGATGCCCGATCCTAAACCTGCCTACAACACCGTATCAACGGTGGTAAGGGTATTAGAAGGTAAGGGTTTTATTGACCATAAGGCCTACGGCAACTCGCACGTATACTTCCCCCTTATCAGCGAGGCAGCCTACCGCAAGTTCACCTTTGATAAAATGCTGACCAACTATTTCAGCAACTCTTATCAAAGCCTGGTATCGTTTATCGCCAACGAAAAAAAATTAGGCGTTAATGAACTGGACGAGCTAACCAAATTAATTGAGGACCTAAAAAACAAAAAGAAATGAACTGGCTGTATTACCTGGCAGAAGCTAACCTGTACCTATGTGTATTTTACCTAGCCTACTGTTTATTTTTAGTTAGAGAAACGCATTACCAGTTAAACCGGGCATACTTGTTACTAAGCTGCGTGATGGCATTTGTACTGCCTGTTTTACAAGTGGGTGCACTAAGACCAAATGTGCAGGAAAGTAATATGCCCGTGTTTTACCAAATTGCGCAGCCTGTACAATACGCTACGGAGGCCAACATTGCAATTACGCCTATTGCTGATGCACCGGCAGCATTTAATATTAACGATTATTTGTGGCTGGCCTATGTTGGCGGCGCGGTAATAGTGTTGCTATTATTAACGCTTAAGTTATACTCTGTATTTAAGCTGACCAGAAATAATAAGGCAGCTATGGGACGCTACAAAATAGTATATCTTAAAGATACAGACGTAGCCTTTTCATTCTTTAACTATCTGTTTATAGGTACGCGCGCTGCCGGGGCCAACACCATTATTACCCATGAGCTGGTGCACATAAAGCAAAAACATTCTGTAGATATTATGTTTTTGGAGTTGCTTAAGGTGATTTGCTGGTTTAATCCGTGTATTTATATGCTGCAAAGCAGCCTAAAAACCGTGCACGAATACATTGCTGATGAACAAACCGCCGCTACCGAAACCGACGCGTTAACCTACTCATCATTTTTAGTAAATAATGCCTACGGTACGGGTGGCTCATCTATTACGCATTCCTTCTTCAATTATAACCTTTTAAAAAAGAGAATTATTATGTTAAACCAACAACGCTCGGGTAAGTTAGCCAGGCTAAAATACCTTATTGCCCTGCCCGTGTGTGCAGGTTTGCTTTGCGCGTCTACTTTAGCCTTTAGCAAAACTTATGGCTGGGTAGATTTAAAGCCGGTGGCAAAAATTGCTTTGCCCGATACTTTGAAAACATCAAAGGGCTTTAAATACAAAGAGAAAATTTATTCAAAAAACGGCTACAAGTATTGTGATGTAATATTTTTTGAAGCCAACGGACAAACTAAAACTTTTACGTCCAATTCGATGACTGAGGCAAAGTTAATTCTGTTAAAACAGCACTATGACTATCAGTTCCCTGCGGGAACTGTTCCTCCACCCCCGCCGCCAATGCCTTCAAAACCAAAGTTCAATAAGATAAAGTCGCCGCAATATGGTAAAGTGGATCAGGTTAAATTTCCGCCGCCAATGCCTCCAAAACCAAAGTTCAATAAGCTAAAGTCGCCGCAATATGGTAAAGTGGATGAAGTTAAATTTCCACCACCCACAGTAAAAAACGCTAAAGGCGACCTGGGCAAACTTTCGCCACCTGAGCCGCCCAAGGCGAAAATTGACGTGGTAAAATTTCCACCGCCCGCTACAGGTGATTTAAAAACCAGTTCAACTGGTTATCAATACGAAGAAACGGGGTATTTGGTGGCAAGGAAAACAAATTTCAGGGTTATAATTCATGAAAAAAATGGTGAAGAAACCGCGTATTTCAGGAACACTGCAACAAAAGCACAGATACAACTACTTAAAGACAAGTATGGCTATACTTTTCCGGACATAAAAATTTACGATCAGTTACCGCCGCCGCCCCCAGCGCCCCCTGCTGCAAAACCGGGTGCGAAAACAACGGGCATTCAGCTTGGTGAAAAGAACAGTAATGGAGGTGTAGCAACCAAAATGGGGCTTAACAATGTTGTTTATGATACACAAGAGGCCAATACAAAGCGTAGGTTTTTGCCTTTAATAATAGTTAACAACCAGCGTTATACACTTAGTAAGGACCTTCAGAAGCGATATGAAAACGGCGAACACCTTGTATTCTCGGCTACTGATTCAACGATTGCCTACGTAAGGAATACACCCTATGCTATTTCAAAGTGGGGGCCTGATGCTACCGAAGGTGTGTTGAGCCTTTATGGAAAAACATCAATTACAACTACAAAATAGTAAAGTTCATTTCGCTGATTACCAACCTAAATATCTTGAATATGAGAAAGACAGTTCTGCTTACCTTAATAGTTTTGGCAGCAGCAACAGCAACTAACGCGCAAAAACTCCCTAACGTGCAAAAAGAGAGCTTACGTGCACCTGTAAATATTAAAATTGACGGTAAAGCAACAGAGTGGGATAACAAATTTAAAGCGCAAAACAGTGCTACAGAACTTTTGTATACCTTATCAAATGATGATGAAAATTTGTATCTGACGGTGCAAACTAAGTTTAAAGATGTGATTGACAAAATAATGCGTGGCGGCATTACTTTGAACGTAAATTCAACAATTGACAGAAAAAGCGGGAACCAAATCTCGTTAACCTATCCGTCATTTGATCAGGCAGGTGCATCAAAAGTTACCAATATGCTTGTAGTTAAGAATTACCCAAAAGCCAACCTGGATGAAGAGCCTGTATCTATTGATAATTTAAATAAAGCATTTGCATCCCAATCAAAAGTTATTGATGTTAAGGGTATTAATGGTATACCAAACGGAGAAGTTTCGATTTATAACGAAAATGGCATACAGGTTGCCGCGCATTTTGATGACGAATACGGTTATACTTGCGAGCTCGCCATCCCTGTAAAATATTTATCCTTACCCGACAATGGCAGTAAGCCTTTCAGTTATCAGCTAAAGGTGAACGAACCAAAACAATTTTCGCCAAAAGCCGGAAACAGACCACCGCCGCCTATGAAGATGACCTCGGTAGCTGCTACAGATACCTGGGGTGAGTATACACTGGCGAAGAAATAATATCTCAATGAGTGGTTCACAGAAATGTGAACCACTTTTTATTACTTATGGGATGGGGCACAACAAAAAAGCTAAAACCTTGTTATAGTAATATTAGCTTATCCTAAAACATAGATGCTATGCAATCACCACGAAAAAAAAGTTTTAAAAAGATCACTAAATATGTTCTGGCGGGCGCGTTAACATTTGGCTTAACCCAAATAAGTGCTTCGGTAATGGCGCAAAGCGCACCACCTGCACCCCCGCCACCAGATAAGGTGTTTAAGAAAGTGGGGGCTGATCTTAAAAGAATAAATCCTTTTAAGAAAGGAAAAACGCCACCCGCACCTGGTGCAAAAGCAGGCTTACCTTCACCGGGTACGCCGCCTGCAGGTGGGCCTCCAGCCCCGCCCAATCCATTAAATTTATTTAAAAAGAAACCTGCTGCTCCGCCAAAACCACCGGGAGCATAAGTAACTTAATCTCAGGGGTTCATATCAAGCTCGCCGTGTTTGTTTATTTGGCAAACTATAAAAATATGGCTTGATATGGGCTCTTTATTATAAGTAGCGGGCTTAAATGTTTTATCTTCCGGATAGAGTTGACCCGGATCAATTGATAACGTTCGTTTGTAATAATGTGCTACAAAATGCATTTTGAATTCGGCCACTTGCCCCATTGAAGTTATAAAAAGCTCAATTACCACATTCATATCGTCCGGGTCATAGCCTTGCAACTCCTGCGGCATTTTAAAAAACCGCAGATAAGGCAAAAATCCGAAGTAACGCCCCCCCTGCTTTAAAGGCTTTGTAATTATTATAGAATCGGTAGTTTTAGCTTCTATCTCGTATTTAAAGCTCGAGGTTGAATCTTCGGGCGCCTCATATATAAATTTGCCGGTATCGTAATTAAAAACCTGTATAAGTTTTTGTTTTTTATCAAAAAAACGCCATAAACCAACCCGCTTGTCATCAGCATATTTACCCTGTGCTAAAAGCACCTTTTTGCCATACATGGCTTGATAAACGCCCTGCTTCATTTGCCGGTCGGCAGTTATAACGGTATTGTACTTTTCTGTTACTTGTGATGTGATCTTGTTTTTGCGCACTACTTCGGTTTGTGCCAGGCAAACCTGTACCCCGCAAAACATCATTATCAAAATAAAAAACTTGCTCACCTCGGTTATTTTTTACAATATTATAAATTATTATACAACACCACCAACGTAAAACCCGCAACTAAATTCTATTATGCCCGCCATAAATAATGATCAGCCCTATAAATCTGTTAGTTTCTCTGAAACCGTGATTACCGAACTGATGATACCGTCCTATTCTAATTTTGGCGGAAAGATACATGGGGGCATTTTGCTTTCGCTGATGGATAAAGTGGCTTACGTTTGCGCGGCAAAGCACGCGGGCAATTACTGTGTAACAGCATCAATAGACACTGTAGATTTTTTGCAGCCCGTTGAAGTTGGCGAACTGGTGTCGTTAATGGCATCGGTAAATTACGTAGGTAAAACATCTCTGGTGGTAGGTATAAGAGTGATATCTGAGAATATTAAAACCAACACCGTTCAGCATACCAACACCAGCTACTTTACCATGGTGGCTAAGGATGAAGAAAATAAACCTGTTATGATACCCGGGCTCATTCTGCAAAACCGCGACCAGGTACGTCGTTTTATAGAGGCCAAGCGCCGCAGGCAAATAAAACAGAGTTATAAACAGGAAATAGACAGCATTACCGTGCCCGACGAATACGAACTTTGCCAGCAAATGCTAGCGGGTGAAAGATGCCAGATAGCCCAATAGTTTGCATAAAGCTTTTTTCTCTAAAATAAAAAACCTTTCAAGATAATTAATTGCATATATTACACTCCGATTACAAACCTAATATTCAAATTAATTTAAAATGATTTAATGGCTTTTATAAATAGAGTACTGGAACCACCTACGTACGGATGGAGTGATATGAGTGGTAACCTGGCGAAGCCAACCCCCAAGCAAATTTTCGCAGAGTTTTTCTCAAGATTGAATGTATTTAAAAATAAAAAGAACTGGCTCTCTTTTTTAAGCTGGATGATGATCGTGGTGCTTGCACCGTTCCTCCTCCTGTTCATTTTTAAATACTTTACTTTCAAATTATTGCTGGCAGCATTTTTTTACAGCATGATTGTTATGGGTACCCACGGCACCATATGGCACCACAGGTATTGCACCCATGGCGCCTATCAGTTCAGCAATAAATTCTGGCGCTTTTTTACGCAGAATCTTACCCTCAAAATTATTCCCGAAGAGATCTATGCGGTATCGCACCATGTGCATCATGCTTTGTCTGATCAGCCCGGCGATCCATATAATGCAGGCGGGGGCTTTTTATATTGCTTTTTGGCTGATGTAAATCATCAACCCATTAACCGTAACATGAGCGAAGCTGACTATGCCAAATGCGTAAACTTAATGAAGCATACAGGTGTAAATGTCAACACTTATGCGCAATACCAAAACTGGGGCACATTGGCTAACCCAACACGTACTTTAATTAGCGTAGCTTTAAGCTGGGGTTTTTGGTTTACTGCTTTTTACCTTATGGGCGGTATTGGGCTGGCTTGCGCATTGTTTGGTGCTGCCGGCTTTTGGGCGGTGGGTGTACGTACCTTTAATTACGAAGGGCACGGCAAAGGCGAAGACAAACGCAGGGACGGTGTAGATTATAATCGTAATGATATGTCTATTAATCAGTTATGGCCTGGTATTGTAGCGGGCGAATGGCATAACAATCACCATTTATTTCCAAAAAGCGCGCGGTCTGGTTTTAAACCTTACCAGGTAGATGGTGCATGGTATTACATAAAATTTATGAGCGTGATAGGTGCTGTTAAATCTTACAATGATTCAAAAAAGCAATTCTACCAGCAATATTGTAATGCTCAGGTTGTTCCAATACATGAAGAACCTATAATCGTAATACAAGAAGAAGTTGTGGTATCTGCGTAGCTTGTTGAAAAAAATACACCAGAATAAACTAGGGAGACATAGAAACTATGTCTCCTTTTTAATTGATTAGTGGCCTGTTTGTTAAGGGAATATTTACCTTTAGTGAACCGATTAGTCCTCAAATAAACTAAAATCATGATCAGGAAAGTATTTTATTTTTCCGCGCTTGCAATAGCTATAAGCTGCAGCGCTAACGCACAAAGCATTGGCATTTTTGAAGGCCAGGGCGATGTAGGTAACGTAAAACCTAAAGGAACAGCCACTTATAACGCGCAAAATCAGCAGTATACGCTTACATCGTCCGGTGCAAACGTATGGGGTACAGCAGATGCTTTTCATTTTTTATGGCGCAAAATAAAGGGCGACTTTATTTTAACTGCCAACGTGCGCTTTTTGCCACGCAAAGGTGCCAGCGAATACCGTAAGGTGGGTGTTATGGTGCGCTCTAACTTAAATGCAGGCTCAAAACATGTTGACGTTGCTACGCATGGCGGTAAACTGGTTGCTATGCAATATCGCGCTAAAGAGAACGACAGCACAAGGCAGGTAATATCAAAAGTAGAAAACGCTGATGTTATACAATTGGAGCGCCGCGGAAATAAATACAGAATGTGGGTAGCTAAACAAGGTAACCCGTTCACGGTGGATTCAATGACAACCGATGCAGTTGAAGACGAGGCTTACGTTGGTATATTTTTATGCGCCCATGATGCCAAGGCCGTGGAAAAAGCCGTATTCAGCAACGTAAGAATCACTGTACCTAACAAACTGGACTTTAAGCCATATACAGACTATATAGGCAGCAATGTTGAAATACTGGACCTGGCTACTAAAAACCGCAGGGTTATTTATCAGTACAATAAATCTATCCAGGCACCTAACTGGACGCGCGACGGAAAGAAATTATTATACAATCAGGACGACCTGCTTTATACCTATGATCTGGCCACTAATAAACCTACCCTGCTAAACACAGGCGAGGTTAAGCGCAACAATAATGACCACGTTATATCTTTCGACGGAAAAAGGTTGGCTATAAGCAGTTTTGGCGTGCGTGGTGGCCCGGATGGCGGGCGGTCAATAGGTTATGTTGTACCTATTACCGGGGGTGAGCCAAAACGTATTACAACCGTTGCTCCTTCTTACATTCATAGCTGGTCGCCCGATGATAAGGCTATAGTATTTATGAGCACCCGCAACGGCAACTCTGATATTTACAGCGTATCGCCGGATGGTGGTACTGAAACCAGATTAACAACTGACCCGGCTTACGATGATGGATGTGAATATACTCCTGACGGCAAATACATTTATTTTAACTCTGTACGTACGGGCCACATGCAGATATGGCGCATGAAACCTGATGGCAGCGAGCAAACCCAGGTTACACACAGCGAGTTTAACGACTGGTTCCCGCACATATCGCCTGATGGAAAATTCATCGTATACATCTCTTTCCTGCAAAACGAAGTAGGCCCTCAGGATCACCCTTTTTACAGGCATGTTTATTTACAGCGCATGCCAATAAGCGGCGGCAAACCCGAGGTCATAGCCTATTTATATGGCGGGCAGGGCACCATCAATACACCTTCGTTTTCGCCTGATGGTAAACAAGTAGCATTTGTAAGTAATACCGATCTTTTGTTTCCATTATTTCCTATCGAGTATCAAAAAAAATAGTATAATTGTTACCTTGCATTGCAATGGCAAAGCTTACACTTTAAACAAAGTGTGGGCTTTGCCATTGTTACCAATTAAACTAAAAATCAGAACTAAAAAATGAAATTAAGACTTGGAATGGTGGGTGGCGGACAAGGTGCCTTTATTGGCGCTGTACACCGTATAGCCGCCCGCATTGACGACGACTATGAATTGGTTTGCGGTGCTTTTAGCAGCAACGCCGAAAAATCTAAAGCAAGCGGCATTGCGCTTGGTATTTCAGCAGACAGGGCTTACGGATCATACGAAGAAATGATCCAAAAGGAAAAGCAGCTGCCTGAAGACCAACGCGTACAGGTGATAAGCATTGTTACACCCAACCACGCTCACTTTGGCCCTACCAAAATGGCTTTGGAGAATGGCTTCCACGTTATTTTAGATAAGCCCATGACGTTCTCATTGGCCGAAGCCAAAGAGCTGGAAAAAGTAGTTGCCGCAAGTGATAAATTATTCTGCCTTACCCATACCTACACCGGCTATCCTATGGTAAAAGAAGCCCGTCAGTTAGCCGTTACAGGTAAGTTAGGCACTATCCGTAAAATATATGTGGAGTACCCACAAGGCTGGTTAAGCAGCTTTTTGGAGGGCGAGGATAATAAGCAAGCTTCATGGCGTACTGATCCGGGTAAAAGCGGTATTGCAGGCTGTATGGGCGATATAGGTACCCATGCATTTAACCTTTGCGAGTATGTCACCGGTTTACAGGTTACCCAACTTTGTGCAGATCTGAACATTGTTGTTGAGGGCCGCAAGCTGGATGATGATGGCTCTGTGTTGATGAAATTAGATAACGGTGCAAGCGCTGTTTTAACCGCATCGCAAATTGCCATAGGCGAAGAGAACAATGTTAAAATTAGAGTTTATGGTGATAAGGCAGGTTTGGAGTGGGAACAATGGGATGCCAACACACTCAAAGTTAAATACGCTGACAAGCCTACCGAAATATGGCGCACAGGTGCCGGTTACTTAAGCTCGCACGCCGGGCATAATACCCGTACGCCGGGCGGTCACCCCGAAGGTTATCTTGAAGCGTTTGCTAACCTTTACCATAACTTCGCTTTAACCATTAAAGCAGGTATTGAAGGTAAAGAAGCAGCTGCCGAAGCAAAAGATTTTCCGGGCATTAGCGACGGATTAAGAGGTATGGCATTTATTGAAAATGTTATCGCGTCAGGAAAATCAGATCTTAAATGGACTAAATTCACTGTATAAAATTCTATGAAAACTATTAAAGGACCTGCTATATTTTTAGCACAGTTTTTAGGTGATAAACCGCCTTTTGATACTTTAGATGACATTTGCAAATGGGCTGCAGGCCTGGGCTTTAAAGGCGTACAGATACCTACATGGGCAGGTAACTATTTCGACCTGAAACAAGCGGCCGAAAGCAAAACCTATGCTGATGAAATAAAAGGCAAAGTAGCCAGCTATGGCCTGGAGATAACCGAACTTTCTACGCACTTACAGGGACAGTTAGTGGCTGTACATCCTGCTTATGACGACCTGTTTGATGGCTTCGCTCCTGCCGAATATCATAAAAACCCAAAGGCACGCCAGGAATGGGCAGTGCAGCAACTAAAATACGCTGCTAAGGCGTCTAACAATTTAGGACTTAACGCGCACGTTACTTTTAGCGGTGCCTTACTTTGGCCAACTGTTTATCCATGGCCACAGCGCCCTGCGGGTTTGGTTGAAACCGGCTTTACCGAACTGGCTAACCGCTGGAAACCGATATTGGATGTATTTGATGAGAACGGCGTTGACGTTTGTTATGAGATACACCCCGGCGAAGATCTGCACGACGGTATAAGCTATGAAATGTTCTTAGAGAAGGTGAACAATCATAAGCGTGCCTGTTTATTGTATGATCCATCGCACTTTGTATTGCAATGTTTAGATTATCTTGATTTTATTGACATCTACCACGAGCGTATCAAAATGTTCCACGTTAAGGATGCGGAGTTTAACCCAACCGGACGCCAGGGAGTTTATGGCGGTTACCAGAACTGGGTTGAGCGCGCGGGCCGTTTCCGTTCTTTAGGTGATGGACAGGTTGACTTTAAATCTATATTTAGTAAAATGGCACAGTACAACTTCGGCGGATGGGCCGTTATGGAGTGGGAATGTGCTATGAAACACCCTGAAGATGGTGCAAGAGAAGGCGCTATCTTTATTAAAGATCACATTATCCGTGTTACCGAAAAAGCATTTGATGATTTTGCAGGTACCGGCTCCGACGAGGAATTTAATAAAAGAGTGTTGGGTATAAAATAGAGATTGAAGATTAGTGATTAAAGATTGGTGACCGGCTAATTGTTCCAACTACCAATCTTTAATCACCAATCTTTACCCAAAAGCTAACTAATTAAACAAACCGATTATAAACCTAAAATTAAAAGAAGAATGCAAATTAACCGACAACAGTTATTTATAGCAAGTTGCCTTGCTTTAATGGTAACGGGCCTTTCCTTTGGCATAAGGGCAGGTATTTTAGACCAACTTGGAGTTGCCTTTCAATTAGATAAGAGTCAACTAGCATCAATAACAGCAACCGCTTTCTGGGGCTTTCCACTGGCCATTGTTATAGGCGGATTGGTAGTTGACATAATTGGAATGAAAAAATTGCTGGTAGCAGCATTTATCTTTCATTTCCTTGGTATCATCCTTACTGTGTTTGCAAGCGGATTTTGGACGCTTTTCCTGTCAACGCTATTGGTGGGTTTAGCTAACGGTACCGTTGAAGCAGCTTGTAACCCTTTGGTTGCCGGCATGTACACGGAAGAAAAAACTACTAAGCTTAACCACTTTCACCTTTGGTTTCCAAGTGGAATTGTTATAGGTACGGTAATTGCATTTGCCCTTAATAAAGCGGGAATAGGATGGCAAGTACAGGTTGGCACTATGTTGATACCTACTATTTATTACGGCTATCTGTTTTCTAAATTGGATTTTCCGGTTACCGAACGTGTTGCTTCGGGCGTTAGCTACGGTGGTATGATAGCTGCAGTAGCCAATCCATTATTTATAGTAATGTTTATTTTGATGTTTGGTACAGCCATAACCGAGTTATTTACCGGTCAATGGATCAATGTATTATTGAAAAACGTAACAGACAATGCCTTACTATTATTAACACTTGAAACAGGTGTTATGGTGCTGGGCCGTGCTTTTGCAAAACCGGTACTTAAAATGATAACCCCGCAAGCACTTTTGGTTGTATCTGCAGCCTTGGCAGCCTTAGGTATATTTATGTTCACGGTAGTAACCGGCCCTATGCTATACCTTGCAGCAATTATATTTGGTATGGGTGTATGTTTCTTCTGGCCAACTATGTTGGGTTTTGTTAATACAAACCTTCCTAAAACCGGAGCTTTGGGCTTAAACCTTATGGGTGGTGCCGGTATGTTTGCGGTATCAATATTCACCTTAATTATGGGCGATTATTATGACAGCATACAAAAGAGCGCAGGTGGAAATGAGACACTGGCGGGTCAGGCTGTTTTAAAAGCTACTTTAGTAATACCTATTTTTCTTGTAGTAGCCTTTGTTGTATTGGTGATGTATATGAAAGGCCGCAGTAAAAAAACTGCTGCTGCCGTGCAGGCATAAGTAAGTAGACGCTTAAACAAAAATAGCGGTGGGTTTGATACCCATCGCTATTTTTGTTTAATTGCATAATGCAAACCGCTATAAAACTCGATAATATTTCTAAAACGTTCAATCACGGCAAACCCACACAGGTTGATGCAATAAAAGATGTTGGCCTTACAATCCAAAGTGGTGAGTTTGTTGTAATAGTAGGTTCAAACGGCTCGGGTAAAACAACTTTGCTAAACCTTATATCGGGCAGCATCCCTCCTTCATCAGGCATCATCAGCATAAACGATGCTGACGTTACCAAATTGGCCGACCATGAGCGTAGTAAATGGATAGCGCGCGTTTTTCAAAACCCGCTGAGCGGTACAGCATCCGAGTTAAGTATTTTAGATAATTTCCGCTTGGCAGCCATACGCACTAAAGCAAAAGGCCTCACTATTGGCGTTAATAACGCATTTAAAGCTGCTGTGCGCAATAAGGTGGCAACACTGGGCATGGGGCTTGAAAACAAAATTGAACAGCCCATGGGTACGTTATCAGGCGGACAGCGGCAGGCTTTAACACTTTTAATGAGTGTTATGGATGAGTGCAAAGTATTATTACTTGATGAACCCACAGCAGCCTTAGATCCACGCTCGGCGGCAGTTGTAATGCAAACCGCTGATAAGCTAAGCAAAGAGTTTAACCTGACAACTATTTTGGTTACGCACAACCTTAAGGATGCCTTTACCTACGGCAACCGCATTATTCAAATGGCTGAAGGGTTGGTGATAAAAGACCATGATGCTAAAGCAAAGAATGGTCTGACTCAAAACGATCTGTTTGATTGGTTTAGTTAACCGCCAGGGCCAACAGCCTGATAATCAACGTTGCGCTACCCGTTATTTTTCGCTTTATTTGCAGTAAACTAATATTGATTAAACTGAATGTACTTTTTTAGAATATCTCTTATAGCAGTTCTTTCTTTCGCTTCTTCGTTATGCTATGCCCAATACGCGTCAAATACCGAATATAACCACCAGGAGCTTTTTGGCCCTATAAATTGGCCGTCACCGGGCGAAAGCCGCACAGCCAGCGGCAAACCATCTGAGCGCTATTGGCAAAACCGGGCCGATTACCAGATACGCGCCACTCTTCATGAAGGATCGCAGGACACAACCATTAATGGCGAGGTAAATATAACTTATACTAATAACAGCCCCGACGAGCTGGAATACCTTTGGTTACAATTAGATCAGAATTTGTTCAAGCCGGATTCGCGCGGCGCTGCCAGTACGCCGGTAACCGGCGATCGTTTTGATGTAAAGGGTTTCAACCGGGGCGGTGTACGTATAGCTTCTGTAAATATTACTTATAAAGGGCAAACCTATTCGCTAAATCCTGTAATTACTGACGCGCGCATGCAGCTTCGGCTTAACAAAGCGCTTGGGGCTAAAGGCGATAAAATTCAGGTAAAAATTGAGTATAATTTTTCAATTCCGCTATACGGAGCGGATCGTATGGGGCGGAAAAAGTTCAATCAAGGCTATGTTTACGAAATAGCGCAGTGGTACCCACGAATGTGCGTTTATGATGATGTAGAAGGTTGGAATACGCTGCCTTATATGGGGCTGGGAGAGTTTTATTGTGATTACGGCGACTTCGACTACTACATAACAGCTCCCGGTGATATGATTGTAGTAGGTTCGGGCGATTTGCAAAATGCGGCGGAAGTACTTACTCCCCTACAACTAAAACGTTTAAACGAAGCGAGGAACAGCGATAAAACAGTAATGCTGATAACAGAAAAAGAGGTTGGGGATAAGTCGACACACCTCGGCAAAGAAACCCTTACCTGGCACTTTAAAATGGATAACAGCCGCGATGTTGCCTGGGCGGCATCGAAAGCTTTTATATGGGATGCGGCCAGCGTAAATCTCCCTTCGGGCCGTAAAGCTATTGCTATGTCGGCCTATCCAAAAGAGAGCGCAGGTAATGATGCCTGGGGCCGCTCAACCGAGTATCTGAAAAACAGTATGGAGATCTACTCAAAAAAATATTTTGAGTACCCCTGGAATTCAGCTGTAAATGTTTCGGGTGTTGCACTGGGAATGGAGTATCCGGGTATTATATTTTGCTTAAGCAACTATAAAAACGGTAAATTATGGGGCGATGTTACCCATGAAATAGGCCATAACTGGTTCCCGATGATAGTTGGCTCCAACGAGCGTAAATACATGTGGCAGGATGAAGGTTTTAACACTTTCATCAACGATTACGCCGCAAAAGAATTTAACAACGGCGAATATTTTAGTGCCACCGAGCTAAACGCGCAAAGTGTTTTGCAACAATATAAAAGCAGTAAAGACCCTTTGATGACGCCTCCCGAGGCAATCGGTTTAAATGATTACGGCCAATACTATGTTAAAACCGCGCTGGGCTTAAAAATGCTGCGAAACGTTGTACTGGGTGCGGACAGGTTTGATTACGCCTTTAATCAGTACATAAAAAACTGGGCCATGAAACACCCCACCCCTTATGACTTTTTCAGAGCGATGAATAACGCAGCGGGTGAAGACCTTAACTGGTTTTGGAAAGAATGGTTTTTTACCACATGGAAGTTAGACCAGGCTATTGAGGGGGTTAGGTACGATGACGATGATTCAACAAGAGGCGCTTTAATTACCATCGTTAATAAAGGAAAAATGGCCATGCCTGTTGATTTGAGGATCACCCTGAGCAATGGCAGGTATGAAAATATACAATTACCGGTTAACGTTTGGCAAAGAGGCAGCGTGTGGACATTTAAGTTTCCATCTAAACTCACCATAAAAAGCATTGTAATAGACCCTAACGGCGAACTTCCGGACGCGGACCTGCGCAATAATGAATGGAAGGCCAATTAATTACGCAACAATATGCTTTTATAATGGTTTACTCTAAACGTTAAGCTATTATATCTGCCAATGGAAAAGTTTGAAATATCAGTTAACACTACGGGCGGACACCGCCACTTTGAGGTTAAAGACTATATGCATCATGATGGTGAAAGCTGCAAATATGAAGTGTTTGAGAATGGCCAGTTTATAGGGAGCTTTGAACCGGATGCCCATCGCCACCTGCATATTTGTAAAGACGCGGGTGTGTTAAAAGCGGAGTTACTTCATAGCATAGCCGAGCAATTGGAGCGTTATAGTATCTAGCAGAGCATATTATAGCTGATAATGTGGTATTACTGAAGGATTTTTATTAATTTTAGTAATCCTTTCACTTTTAAACATTTATGCCATGCCTAACCACCTTTCTCCGCTGGGTATCATCCATACCGCCATTAGTATTTTAGCACTTTTAGTTGCGTTTTATTGTCTTTTTAAAGACGGTAAGATCCTGCCATCAAATGATCGTGGTAAATTGTACATTGTGCTAACTGCAGTAACCTGCATAACCGGTTTTCCGATAATGAGAACGGGCCATTTTACGCAGGCACATGGCCTTGGCATCCTGGTTTTGATTTTATTGCCCTTGGGTATGTATGCAAATTATATAAAAGCTTTTGGCAAGGCAGCTAAATATTTTCAGGTTGCTATAATGTCTACTACGCTGTTTTTGTCATTCGTTCCCGCTATAGTTGAAACTTTAACCCGCTTGCCAATAAGCCACCCAATAGCTACAGGTCCGAATGATATGCCTGTGCAAACAGGCCTGGGAATTTTGTTTACATCATATATTATTGGTCTTATATATCAGTTCAGAAAACTAAGATCAAGTCAGCAGTCGGCAACTTCTCCAAACGGAATAGTTTAAAAATCATCCCTCTTATCTTTTCTATGAAAGCTCGTTTATTATCAATCGCTTTTGGCCTTTTATTATCAGGCGCGGGTGTTGCCTATAGTCAAAGTGCCCCACCCGCTGCTGTTGATGCCGCGCTAAAGGTTCACCGCCAAAAAATTGACAGTCTTGATGATCAGTTATTAAAGATCATTGGTTTAAGAGAGCAAATTGTAAAAGTGGTAGGCGTTTACAAGGCAAAAAACAATGTTCCTCCCTTGCAAGCAGCGCGCTTTCAACAGGTATTAGAAAAAAACATAGCCCTTGGTAAGCAAATGGGGCTTTCTGCAGCGTTTATTACCGAGTTGATGAATGCCATTCACAAAGAAAGCCTGCGTATTGAGGAGGAAGTAAAAACGCACAAGTAAACTTGACTTACGCGCGCTTTTTTCGCCGGGCAAAAAAATTAAGATACACCGATATTATCACGGCCGCAGCAAAGCTAACCGCAATTAAAATATCTATAAATTGTGTATTTACATCGCTGCCCGTTAACTTGTCGGCCCAATATTTTATAAATGAATTTGGCAGATTACGCTCGCCCAGTTTTTCTTTAACCTGCCATTGCCAATCTGTAACGGGGCAATAGCCTATGCCATACCAAATTCCTAATATAAACCAGCATGAAGCCGTTATCATTATCACAATAAAATTGGCCATCCGCGTCTTTTTCCATATCCATCCAAAAAGATTAAACCCCACAATTATGATGTGGAAAATGGTGAGAAAGATGTCAAGTAGCTGCAGGCCTATCATGTTTATGGAGAAATAAAGATATACTTTTTACGTAGTTGTTATTCTGACAGCGCTGCAATAATCAATTTACAATCAAATTGACAATTTGCCCGCATTGTTTTTTAACTTGTGGTCATGAAATTAACTGATACATTATTCCAATTAAAAATCTGCAGCAAAGCTACTACCTTTATTGCAGGTGCCATGCTGTTTGGAAGCACGGCCAGGGCCCAAACGCCCAATAAGGGTGTTATTGATGCCATAATGAATGAAGCTACCCAAAACTCGCAGTTAGAAAAACTGGCGCATGAGTTAATGGATGGCGTTGGGCCGCGACTGGTGGGCACCCCCCAGATGAAACAGGCGAATGATTGGGCTGTTGCCAAATATGCAAGCTGGGGTATACCTGCCCGTAACGAAAAATGGGGCACCTGGCGCGGCTGGGAACGCGGTATATCGCATATTGATATGATATCGCCGCGTGTGAAATCATTAGAGGGAACGCAATTGGCATGGAGCCCGGGCATGGGCAAAAAGACCGAAACAGCACAGGTGGTTATCCTTCCTGATCTTACCGATTCATTGGCCTTTAAAAACTGGCTGCCATCGGTAAAAGGTAAGTTTGTTATGGTATCTGTTTGCCAGCCTACCGGGCGCGATGAAAATAATTTGAAGACATTCGCGCTACCATCAACCTACACAAAAATAAAAGCCACCAGAGACAGTTTGACAAAGGCATGGGCGGCGCGTATTAGAAAAACCGGGCTAACCACGCGTACACTACATGCAGCTTTAGAAAAAGCTGGAGCACTGGCAATACTCACCAACAATTGGTCGGCCGGGTTTGGTGTAGATAAAATATTTGAGGCCTATACCAAAAAGGTACCCACTGTAGATATTGGCCTGGAAGATTACACACTGGTTTACCGGTTAACCGAGGGCGGAAATCCCCCCACCCTTAGCATTCATACCGAATCAAAAGAACTTGGCGAGGTGCCTACTTTTAATACCATCGCCGAAATAAAAGGTACAGAAAAGCCAAACGAGTACGTAATGCTATCCGCGCACTTCGACTCATGGGATGGCGGAACAGGCGCTACCGATAACGGCACCGGCACGCTAACTATGATGGAAGCTATGCGTATATTGAAAAAAGTGTATCCCAACCCAAAACGTACCATATTGGTGGGTCATTGGGGTAGTGAAGAGCAGGGCCTTAACGGTTCGCGGGCATTTGTAGAAGATCACCCCGAAATTGTGGCCAATTTGCAGGCGCTGTTTAACCAGGATAATGGTACTGGCCGCGTAACAAGCCTGGCGGGTCAGGGTTATGTAGAACCGAAAGATTATTTAACCCGTTGGTTAAATGCCGCGCCTGATACGATAAAGAACAGGGTAAAAACCAGCTTCCCGGGTCAGCCGGGCAGTGGCGGGTCAGACTTTGCGTCATTTGTAGCTGCGGGTGCGCCGGGTTTTTCAATAAGCTCATTAAGTTGGGATTATAGCACCTACACATGGCATACCAACCGCGACACTTACGACAAGATTGTGTTTGACGATGTGCGCAACAACGCTATACTGGCAGCCATATTAGCCTACATGGCCAGCGAAGATCCCGCTAAAACCATTAACACCAAAACACCCGGTATAAAATGGCCTGCGCAAACTAAAGCTACCAGGCGAGGCGGTTTTAATTAATAAACGTTTTGTATAAATAAAGGCCATCCTTTTAAAAGATGGCCTTTATGCTTTTATTTGCAGATCAGAATCTTGCTGCCAACTACCCCATATGCTTAAAGTAAGCGAGTTATACATTTACCCTATAAAATCCCTTGCAGGTATAAAACTAAATCGTGCCGAGGTGACTGACCGTGGTTTTAAGCACGACCGCCGGTGGATGCTCATTGACGAAAATAATCGCTTCCTTTCGCAGCGCGAAGTTGCATTGATGGCTTTATTGAAAGTATCAATTGAAGATGCAGGCGTAACTGTAACCTTTAACAAAACTTCAATACAAATACCCTTTGATTTTGAAAATCAAGAATTTATATCGGTTGAAATTTGGGACGATACCTGCCGGGCGCAATTAATTGACAAAAATATTGATAAATGGTTCTCAGATATATTGGGTATAAATTGCCGGCTGGTTTACATGCCTGATGAATCATTAAGAGTTACTGATCCCCGGTACGCTCCGGCCGGATCTGTTACCTCATTTGCTGATGCATACCCCTTCCTGCTGATTGGCCAGGCCTCGCTTGATGATTTAAACAGCCGCCTGGATGTGGCCATACCGATGGATAGGTTCCGGCCTAATATTGTTATAACGGGCAGTGAACCTTATCAGGAAGATCTAATTGATGAAATTACAATTAACGGTATAAGCTTTTCGGGAGTTAAGCTTTGCGCGCGTTGTAATATTCCCACAATTGACCAGCAAACAGCAAGGGCATCAAAAGAACCTTCAAAAACGATGGCTAAATACCGGCTTAAAAATAAGAAGATCTATTTTGGCCAGAATTTAATTCACTCAGCAACCGGCTTAATTAATGTTGGCGATGAAGTAACCATTCTATCGAAGCATACCGAAGACAGATTTATTGTTTAAATAAAACCATGAAACCACTTATAACAATTGAGTATTGCCCAAAATGCCACTGGTTGCTGCGTGCAGCCTATATGGCTCAGGAGCTGCTAACTACTTTTGAGGAAGATCTGCAAGGTATCACACTAAAACCCAGCGAAGTATCCGGAAGATATACCATAAGCATAGATGATAATATGCTGTTTGATAGAAAACGCGAAGGGCGATTCCCAGAGATAAAAGAATTAAAACAGCTGGTACGGGACATTGTCCATCCGGGAAAAAGCCTGGGGCATTCTGACAATGCACCTAAAAAAGTATAGTAAATAGGTATTTTTTATTGATTTACAATTCTTTACTATATTTGTGATAATTAACTGTAAAAAATGCTGTCTAAAAAAACCAAATATGCCATTAAGGCATTAGTTGTTCTTGGGAAGAATGCTGATCAGCCCCCCATGCAGATCTCAAAGATAGCAGAGCTTGAAAAGATACCTAAGAAATTTCTGGAGCAGATACTGCTTGATATGCGCAATGCCGGCTTTTTGTATAGTAAAAAAGGTGCCGGCGGTGGCTATGCATTAAATAAAGATCCTAAAGATATTTACCTGGTTAGCATAATGCGTATAACTGATGGGCCCATTGCTATGGTTCCGTGCGCAAGCCTTAACTTTTATCATCGTTGTGACGAATGCCATCAGGAAACAAGCTGTGGCATACGCGATGTTTTTGTTGAGGTGCGTGATGCTACACTTAAAATACTTACAGAAACCAGTATTGCCGACGTGATTGCCCGCGAAGGCCATCTTATAATATAAATCTCATTTTTAAGTAACAAAACAAGGTTTTTTGAGGTAAATTCTACTACTTCCGTATGCTATGTATATCTTTGAATAACGAATAGCACAGAAACTGCTGGTTTGTTAACTGAAAAATAGCTAAATTTAGTTAGCTACAACTAATACACCCTCTATTACTACTACGAGGATTTTTTGATAGATAATTTATAACGCCATATGCAAAGCTTCAGAACAGAACTGGAGAATCCAATTGTTGAGAAAGATATAATCGACCTTGAAAAGAAAATACGCGCTTTTCGGGAAGGTACCATACATGATGAAAAATTCAGGAGCCTTCGCCTGGCCAGAGGAATTTACGGACAACGCCAGCCAGGTGTGCAGATGGTACGTATAAAACTGCCTTTTGGAAAAGTAACCTTTAAACAATTGCTGCGGATAGCTGATGTATCTGATGAATTTGCAAGCAGAAATTTACACTTAACTACGCGTCAGGATATACAGATCCACTACGTAAGTTTAGACAGAACGCCGGAACTTTGGGCCGAACTGGAAAAAGATAATGTTACTACCCGCGAAGCATGTGGCAATACTGTGCGTAACGTTACTGCCTCTCCTACTGCCGGAATAGATCCAAAAGAACTTTTTGATGTTTCTCCATACGCTCAGGGTGTATTTGAGTATTTACTGCGCAACCCTGTAAATCAGGATATGCCGCGTAAATTCAAGATCGCTTTTTCAGCATCTGAGGAAGACACTGCTTTTTCATTCGCGCATGATCTTGGCTTTATTCCGAAAGTAAACGCTAACGGCGAACGCGGTTTTAAAGTAATGTTAGGCGGCGGCTTAGGTGCACAGCCTATTTTAGCATTTATTGTTGACGAGTTTTTACCCGAAGATCAACTGGTGCCTTACATAGAATCTACTTTAAGGGTATTTGACCGTTATGGCGAGCGTACCAACCGTAATAAAGCCAGGTTTAAATATATTATACAAAAGCTTGGCATTGACGAGGTTTTGCAGCTGATCAAATTAGAACGCATCGCCAACAAAGTAAAATCATATAAAATAGATACCAGCAACGTTCCTTTACCTGCATTGCCCGAAGCTAAAACTTATGACAATGTAGCGGTAAGTAATCCACTTGGGTATGAGCAGTGGTTAGCTACTAATATATTTGAGCAAAAGCAAAAAGGCTTTTATGGCGTATATATAAAAGTGCTTACCGGTGATATTCCTACCGATAGGGCGCGTAAACTTGTTGCATTATTGCAGACCGTTGCCGCTGATGAAATACGCATAACGCAAAATCAGGGCTTGTTGTTAAAATATGTACGCCCTGAAGCGTTCCCTACCCTGTACAATGGTTTGGCCGAGCTGGATATGGCGGCACCGGGCTTTGACAGCGTTGCCGATGTAACAACCTGCCCCGGCACAGATACCTGTAACCTGGGCATATCTAACAGCATGACGTTTGCGCGTGTGCTGGAAGACCTGATATACAATGAATACGAGGACCTGATCTATAACCGCGATATCAAGATAAAAATAAGCGGTTGTATGAACTCATGCGGGCAACATAGCATGGCGCATATAGGCTTTCATGGCAGTTCTTTAAAAGCAGGGCCAAAAGTATTACCATCTATGCAGGTTATGCTGGGCGGTGGTGTTGTTGGCGATGGTGTTGGCCGCGCAGGCGACAGGGTGATAAAGATCCCGGCCAAACGTGCTACCAACGTGTTAAGAATGCTGTTAGACGATTATAAAACCAATTCTATTGAAGATGAGGTTTTCCATAACTATTACGATAGGCAAGGTAAAGACTATTTTTACCAGATGTTAAAGCCACTGGCTGACCTGACCACCTTAACAGATGAAGATTTTGTTGACTGGGGCCACGTAGAAGATTACGAGAAAGCAATTGGCGTTGGCGAATGCGCCGGTGTTGTAATTGACCTGGTAGCTACATTGTTGTTTGAGTCTGATGAGAAAATGGAATGGGCAAATGAGTCGTTTAGCGGCGGTGCATGGGCAGATGCTATTTATCACTCTTACAATGTATTCATTAACTCGGCTAAGGCTTTGTTGTTAGATAAAGGTATAAACAGCAGTACGCAAATTGGTATCATCCGCGAGTTTGATACGCAATACGTAAGCACTGGCGAAATGGAATTAGACGGAAGTTTTAACGATCTGGTTTTAGAGATCAACAAAAACGAGCCATCTGAGGAATTTGCAACTGCTTACAAAGCGAAGGCAGCTGCGTTTCTTGAAGCGGTTAAAATAAAAAGAGAGGCAGTACTGCAATCTTAATAAATAAGTTGTGTCAGGTAACAATGTAGGTGAAGGCTTAATTCAGCATAAGGATAATACGGGAAACCAGTTGTTTCCGGTATTTCTTAAACTGAACGAACTGCATACTGTATTAATTGGTGCCGGTAATGTTGGCTTAGAGAAGTTAACTGCTATTCTGAACAATTGTAACAGCGCTACTATTACGGTTATTGGCAGGGAGGTATTACCTGAAGTATCGCGATTGAGTGAGCATTATGCAGGCGTAACAATCCGTCAAAAGTCTTTTGAAGCTATTGATCTGGACATTGCCGATATTGTGGTAGCTGCTACTGATGACAGCGAATTAAACAAACAGATAAGGCTGGCCGCAAAGGCACGCAAGCTACTTATAAACGTTGCAGACAAACCCGAATTATGTGATTTTTATCTGGGATCGGTAGTAAAAAAGGGGGATTTGAAGTTGGGGATCTCAACTAACGGAAAATCTCCAACTGTAGCAAAGCGAATTAAAGAGGTATTAAATACCGCTTTGCCCGATGAACTGGATATTACCCTGCAACAGCTGAATGATTTGCGAAACAACCTGACCGGTGACTTTGCATATAAGGTAAAAGAGTTGAATAGAATTACAGCAATGCTATCAACTCAGGATAAGGGCAAGGAAGATAAACCCTTACCCTGAAATTGAAGAAAATAAAAAGTATTAATTAGAGAGATTTACAACAATGGATCTGTTTAGCGACGAAGTAAAATTATTAACTGCAGGCCTTGATCCGGTTGAAGCATTGACAGCGCTGGCCAGCCGTTTTCCGGGCAAAGTTATTTTTTCGAGCAGTTTTGGCTGGGAAGACCAGGTGATCTCTCATATGATATTTGAGAACAATCTGGATATAAAGGTTTTTACTTTAGAAACAGGCAGATTGTTCCCCGAAACCTATTACGTGTGGAACCGCACTATGGAGAGGTACGGAAAAACTATACATGCTTATTACCCTCAGCATGAATTGGTTGAGGAAATGGTAACAAAAAAAGGCCCAAGCAGCTTTTACGAATCTGTTGAAAATCGGAAAGAGTGCTGCTACATCCGTAAAATAGAACCGCTTAAACGCGCTTTACAAGGCAACGATATTTGGATAACCGGTATAAGAGCCGAGCAATCTGCCAACCGCCAGTTTATGGATAATGTAGAGTGGGACGAAGCGAATAACCTGATTAAATATCACCCTATTTTTAGCTGGAGTTTAGATAAGGTAAAAGAATACATACGCCAATATAATATTCCTTACAACCCTCTTCACGATAGAGGTTTCCCGAGCATAGGCTGTATGCCATGCACCCGTTCCGTTGCAGAAGGTGAAGATTTCCGCGCCGGGCGCTGGTGGTGGGAAGATCAATCAAAAAAAGAGTGCGGTCTGCACGAAGTAGAAAAGCAAGATTAAGTCGGCTATTTCAGAATCAAACTTTATGGTAGTTGGTGGTGAGCGCTTATGCGCCCTGCTACTGCATTGTAACAATTGCGCTTACGCAAACGTGTGATTGAATAAATACATGTTATTGTAGCAACAGCTTTTGCTTATAGCACAGCAATTATCTACTTTTAACATAACCGATTATATACTGAAATGGAGAAAAACAAATTTAACCTATCCGGAAGGCGGGAGTTCCTTGCGGGTGTTTGCGTGCTGGCAGGCGCGTCAATAGTAACAGGCTTGCCCGGCGTAAGCTTCGCCAAAAATCTTGGTTCTGCCCCTGCAAACTTTACAGTAAAACAGGTGATCGATATCGCGTTAAGCGAAACGCCTGGTGCGCCACTGACTAAAACAGTCGATCAGATACGAGCAGGGAGCTTAGATCAGCAGGTTACGGGCATTGTAACCACCACCTTCCCTACTATTGATGTTATCAACAAGGCCATCAAGGCGGGTGCTAATATGATCATTAGTCACGAGGCGGCGTTTTACAACAACGATGATAACCTTGCCCGCGTTAAGGACGATGACATCATTAAATACAAAACAGAATTGCTGGAGAAGAACAAAATAGCTATCTGGCGTTTTCACGATAGCTGGCACGCGCACAAACCCGACGGCATAACCTGGGGAACTTTGGTTAAGCTGGGTTGGGAAAAGTACTATAACCCTGCTAATCCCCGTATTATCATGCTGCCCACTCCTATTACTTTGCAGCAGGCGGTAGCACTTACCAAAACCAAGTTAGGCGCGCCGCAGGTACGTGTTATTGGCGATCTGAAAAAGCCGGTTAGAACAGTTTATTTTACTTTAGGATCGCTAATGAGTACGGAGGTTATACCTGTTATTCAGTCAGAAAAGCCTGATCTCATCATCAGCGGCGAATCGCGCGAGTGGGAAGTGGGTTTGCGCGTGCAGGATGGCGTTATGATGGGCCTGAATACCAAGTTGATTGTGCTGGGCCATGCCATTAGCGAGGAAGCCGGTATGGCGTACGCTGCCGCCTGGCTGGCACCCAAGGTGCAGGGCCTTAAAGTAAGCCACATTGCCGCCGGAACTCCTTTTAAATATGTTTAACCCCTTTTGAACAGCGAAAAATGAAAATAACAACTTACTATACAGCACCTACTCCTGCTACCTCCGCCACCTTTACCGTGCAGGACGTGATAAAGCTTGCCCTGAGCGAGAACGAAACTGTGCGGGCACAAACCGTTGATAAACTGCGATCCGGTAGCCCTGAGCAGCAGGTTACGGGTATTGTTACCACCATGTTTCCTACCATCGAGGTGATAAATAAAACCATTGCGGCAGGTGCCAACATGATCATAGCCCATGAGACGCCGTTTTTCAATAATAACGACGAAACCGAATGGCTGAAGGACGATGACGTTTATAAATTTAAACGCGACCTGCTGGAGAAGAACAAAATAGCCATATGGCGCTTTCACGACCACTGGCATGGCCACCGCCCTGATGGCATTATTTATGGCTGTTTGCTAAAAATGGGTTGGGAGAAGTTTTATAAAAACGAGGACCGCCAGCTGCTTACCCTGCCCCAGCCCGAAAAGCTGAGCTCTATTGTGGCGCGGCTAAAAAAAGCGCTTGATATCCCTTCTATACGGCTGGTGGGCAATATGGATGCGCAGATAACTACCGTGTTTTTCTGCTTAGGCTTTACCGGCATAGGCAACATATCTAAACTAAAGCCCGACCTGGTTATAAACGGCGAAACCCGCGAGACCGAGAACACCGAGCAGATACGCGATGGCCTTAGTATTGGCGAAAAAACCAACCTGCTTACCCTTAGCCACTCAGTAAGTGAGGAGCCGGGTATGGTGTATTGCGCCCAATGGATCGCGCCGAAAGTACCGGGCCTCAAGGTAACCAGCATACCCAGCGGCACGCCTTTTCAGTACTTGTAAACGGCGCGTGCTGTTGCAGCAACATAGGCAACACTTTGCAACACTTGCAACAGTGTTTTTTTGCATGTATTTGATTTTCAGTTTTTTATAACTATTAAATGTTTAAACATGCAACACTTTGCAACACCAATATATTCACATTTTATGATACTATATTCGCGTTTATTTGCTTAAATAACTATATATCAATAATTTACAATATAAAGTAAGAAAAATGCGAAAGTGTTGCGGCTGCAACAGGAAAACCTGTATAAAGCCATGTGTTTTAGAAAGCCTGGTTTCGCTTAATAACATAGCATAAATTTTTATCTTGAATACAGTGAGATATCTATACACAGACCTGTGCTCTGGCTTAGCGGTGTATAGATTTCTCTCTGTCAATCTAGGATGTGAAAGACACACTCTTCATTTTACACCCCACCTCTCCCAAATCCCTCCATCTTTTGGCTAAAATAAAAAACACGCTGTATCCTAAAATAGCCGTTGTAAAGCCTTTTCCATCTCAATTAAGCGCCATAATGCTTATGGCATGCTTTTAGCATTGCACTTCATATACAAAATATATCACCATGCAAAACTTAGACTTAACCACCATAATTTTATTAAAGGCCAACGATATGGAACTAAAAGAACTATTGTTAGCCGAATTACAAACCTTACGTTCACAAAAAGCCGCCTAATGAAAACATACAAAGCCAACGCCTCTGTAATCTACACCGATGCCAGGGGCCGCAAAATAGACACCTTCGTAATTTTTGATACGGATAGCCATACCGGCCTTACGCACATTAATCACGAAAATTTAAAGGTTTCTGCTGATCAATTGCAAATACATCCAAAAACTGTTGGTGATTACCATATGCCGCTAAACGATGCCTTCAGTTTTGAAATGTTGAAGAAATTGCGTGATAAATACGCCATTATAGACAGTACAAAAAAGGCAACTGTAAGCAGATTGCCGCAAGTGGCGCAATTAGCCAAAGCATCCTAAGCGTTTTTAACTATCTCTTTATACATCATTTAAAAGCCCTGTCGCGCCAAATTCGACAGGGCTTTGTTATTACTGACAAAACCCCTCTCTTAAGGGGAGTGTTGGGATTAAGAAACTGTCGATCTAGTAGCCATTATGGGCTAACAACTAAGAACTATGGTTGCTATTATGAATGGAAAGTTTATTAATCTTTAAACAGCGATCTTTAAATCGCTAACATAGGGCAATACAAACATGGTGTTATCAAACGCCCTGAAATGGACGATGAGGTGGGTGTGGTCATCAAAGAAAACCTCCACATAAAACTGATGCAGATTGTACAGCCTGATATAATACCTATCAGTTAGCCTGTCGGCCAAAAAGGTGCCTTCTAAAACCAATTCTGTTTTTCGTTGAAAGCTGCAAGCATTAAAAATATCCGAAGTCATAGCAACTCTGTTTATACTTTGATAAACAAAAGGATACAAATGCTGTGCCTGTATTAATGCATAGCTATTAAATAGCACACTGAGACTTGGTAGCGACTAAAATTTTGTACAGAGCGTCTAAATTTTTTTATTAATTTATACAATTACTGCCTTTGCAACGGCCACGGCATTAAGTATGTATTTATTCGTTCTTGTGTTTCTTGCTATGATTACTATGATTTTGCAGATAAATATAAAACGATATCAATACAACTATCACAATACCCAATATCGCCATTCTATAAAAATCATCTGCAACTAAATGGTGGGGTTTGTTCTCGGCCGGGCCGGCTGTGTTGGAATGACTAGCAGTTTCAACCGGATTAGCAGTGTTAGACGGACTAGCAATTTCAATAATTTTAAGAAACAAATAAGAAACTAACGTAGATACGAAAAGCGTTTTAGTTACTTGAATTAACTTTGATGCCAGAACAAGATTTTCCTCATCCTGTTCCTGCTTAGTAATGAATAATCCAAGCGATTTGTCATAAAACATTGTGAAACCAATTATAATCAACATCGGCAAAAATGCCACAAAAGCGTATTCCGCTATGTGTATCATTTCAAATTTTGAATTAGTTAATATCGACGCTTTTCCCATGTGAATTAATTCGTACACAAGAAAGCCAAACCCCGCCAGCGCAAAGAACACTACCGCTGCATACATACAAATCTTTATAACAACATCTGCCACCGTTTGAAACGTTTCGTACCAACGTTGCAGTTTCCATCTAATTTTTTGCCTCGGGTATTCTCCATTTTCTTTATTAGATGGCAACTTCCAACCGAACCAATTTAATATCCATTTTGGACAGCGACTAAATTTAAAAACCAAATCTTTATGATCGTCATAATTAGACGGCAATTCCCAACCGTACCAATTTAATATCCATTTTGGACAGCGACTAATTTCAAAAGTTAATCTTTTTTGATCATTATGTTCTTTTCCATTAGGTTCATCTTTGTTAGTCTCATCTTTATTATTATTTAATTTTAAATTAAATAATTGCATAATCCAAGGTAGAACCCACTCGTCCAAAAGTCCCTCTAAAGAATTTTCGCCGATTTTATTTTTACTAAACCTTTGCAAACGGGGATTTGTAAAGTCAATATCAATTTTATCGCCGTAAGTAGTTAGAACTGCAATATGGGTATGATCAAACTTGGCGTCTTGTTTTAAAAGCTTATTATATATAGCAACCCCGGTTCTGTCATTTTTTCTGGTGCTTAAGCTTATATCCAAAAAAATAACAGATGGGTCAAACACCCCAATAATATCTTCAATCTCTTTTAAATTTTTGTCGCTATCCTCTTTAACATACTCGTATAATTTATCGTTGAATTGAGAAAAATCGGCATCGGTGGCCGGGTATATTTCGCAAGTATATTGACTTAAAAAATCACTTACTCTTTGCCAATCATAAAAGGTATCTTCAATGATCAGAAACTTAACTACAGCTGAATTCATTTATTTTGATAAGGTTAAATAGGTTTTATACAAATTGTCTTTGATTGCATTATCAATTTTAGGTAGGTTTAAATTTTTCTGGAGAATAGAGTTACACATATTAATTCCTCCAAACTTTTTTTCTAAATCTTGGCCACGATACTCTGAATCAAAACTATTTGTAAAAACGAGCATATTGTCCTGTTTCTCAATACCCATATATTTAATTCCGGGGCAGTTTAAAGCGTATTTACGCATGTTCACAATCAGTTCCGGAATTATCAGATCCATAATTACGTCATGGCAATCAAATTTGAAATCAGGTATATTAATTTCCATATCCTTAAGTGGTATTTCATTACTCGCCAGGTACGGCACCACCCTAATAATATGAAACAGCTCCCTTATGTCTTCGCTTGTTTTCCTTTTAGATAAGTGACTGTACTGAATTTTGTTCATTGACAGAAAATGGCATTGTATTGTTTTGGTGATAAATCGTAACATTTTAAAATCACGGGCCAAATCATCTAAGTTGCCATTACTTTGTTTTTTTAACTCAATACGCGCGGTGATAAAATATAAGGCCTCAAAATACTCTCTTAATCCATGTTGTATAGATCGTTTCATGAAAGTATTCTCGCGAGTTTGCAACACTTCCATAAAGGCCGCGCTTCTAAATTCTTTTTTAAAATACTCTACCAATTCTTCTTTTATCAACAATAGCAGCCTGAGTTTTTCTACTTTAATAAATTCAATAAATGATGCTGAGTTAACCGGCGCTTTGCTGCATATTGCCATCACAGCCTCACCGTTTAAAACACCTCCGTCTTCTGTCTCTTCAATGGTCGCCAATCTGAAAAGTAGTACCATTTTAGCGTCAGTGATCATGTTTAAACCGTATTTACCGTCTGAGCAATCTTTTTTTAATGCTTCACTCACATCTAACCTTTCCCATGTCTCAGCTTCATTGTCGGAAATTGTCGCCTTCTCCTCATTTAGCTCCGAAGAGGTAGGATTTTTAGTAGCGCTTTTGCTTTTTGCCTTAATATATTGTTTCTGAAAGGCGTGTATTTTTTCGTCTTGTTTAGCCAGCCCGATAAAAGTTTGCACATTTCCGTCTTCGGAATCCAAAAGTCCGTTCAACATGTTTAATATCAAGCCATCTTTTGATATTTTAATTAGCTTTCCGTCATCCAGATCTTCCGAATCATTCGACAGAATGGTAAAAATATGATCGGTCTTATCCTCGTTCTCGCGATCTCTGTACTTCATAAAAAAACAGTAATCAAGTTCCTGGCTTGCTGTGCTATCTCTTTCCATTATGTTGCACACCATTCTTAAAATCTTGTTTATTTCTGTCTTGAAGCCGCGTTCAACGTTGGGGTCCGGCTGTCCTTCGTGATGCTTCCCTGATTCATGTTTTTTTAGCAACATGCAGGTTTTAAGCATGGTTATTATTGAATTAGATTCATTTGGCAATCCGTCGCTGGCCTTTGCGTTGGCTGAGTACTCTAGAAGGGTTTTTACGTTTTTATTCGGAATATCATTAATTTCATCAATAAAGTATTTTCTTTTCAGTTCCGTAACAGACATCGCCAATTCTTTATCAATGTTTGACGCATTGATTTTGTCTAAATGGAACTCTTTAAACTTATTAATGTGATATATATTTTCTATTCGTAAAATGCGGGAAAGCTGATAAAAAGGATCAGTAAGTAATTGATCTAGTGGTACAGAGTTTACATTTAAGATAACTGTAGGTTTCAGATCTTCAGAATTTAATAGTTGCTCTAAACGAAAAGACCGTGTAGGGTTTTTCATGATGAGTTCTTTATAACAATTCAATAAAAAATATCTGTAAGATTTAACCTGCTGCTTTTTATATTTAATATTTTTTAAGCCTACGTAAATATTATCGGTATCTTTTTTTGTAAGCGATGGATCGTTCACATCAAAACTCTCAAACTTTTTGATCAACTCTGCGCTTTTCTGGTTGTATTGTGAGATGTAATCACCATCTTCTTTAAAATTTGCCCTTAAATTTTCTAAAAAATAACGCGAGGTAATAAAATTAGAATTAAGCTCAACCGATCTCCTGATATGGAATTTCAATCGTCTAAATTGATTGAAACTATTAGACGTTAATTTAGTATGTCCCTCTGTACTAGTAATTAAGTTAGTATTGATATCTACCAAGCGTTCTAAATTATATTTAAATGTTGCCTGAAAAATAGAAACATAAAACTTAAATGGACTTCTGCATAGTGTTTTAATAATAATGTCCTCAATTATATCTTTCTCCTGACCGCCATTTCTTTCATCACTTGCCGACATATCAAAATAACTACTCAGGTTATCTTTCGTCGTAAGTTTTGTTATAACACCTCGCAAGAATAAATAACATTTTTGTGGGTCGTCAGTGGGCGTCATCTCTGAAAAACTCTCTGCTAAGTCATGAAATACTTTTAGCTTAATGAGACCAATTCTTTGATTAGTATATTTTTCATAATAGTCATTTGATATATCGCCATTTGATAAATCAGACTGCTCTGAAAAAGGAAAATATTTGAGTGTCTCAGTGTAGTCCGTCTCCGCGTTGTCAAAAGTCTTTATTTTAGTTTTAGCAATTTCCTTTATTACAATAGATTTTAAAGCGTCTAAATGGCAATCTTTTAATATTTTTCGTAATAATATTTCCCTTTCTTTTATCGGATCGCCTAAATGAATGTTATCCACATGGTTCATGTGAAGACGATGGAACGCTAAAAACTTTCCTGCTCCTGAACGGCCTTCCTTATGAAATACAAGTTTACGCAGAATCTCATTTTTATTAAAAGTTGTGGTGCTATCTACAAAAGTTAGCAGCGCATCAAAGCCTTCAACTTCATCAATAGCAATTCCATTATTTCCGCTACTTTTCGCGTGCTTCAGATAATCACTTATCATCTTAAAGGTTTCCCCATTAGATATAAAATCATCAAAGTAAAATATCCATGATGCATCGATCAGGATTTTGCGATACAGGTAAATAAAATTTTCAACAAACTCTACTGCGGGCTGATAATGTAAAATCGAAATGGTGTAGTCCGAAAGTGGTTCCTTATGGATCAGATCCTCTAAAAATGTTGATGATTTTAGATGTATGGGCGTAATGAAAACTACAGATTTGCCAGTTACTTTTTTATTGGAAGTGCTAAAGAGGTTTTCTAAGTGTCCTGAAAAAAAATTAAGAATTTTAGTTGGATTTTTTTTATAGAATATATCTGTTTTAATATAATTTATAAAAACACTATCGTCTGCTTTAAAATATCCTGCTAAAAACGGGTTTAACTTATCATTCAAATTAATAACCTCATCAAATTTATAAGTTGGTTTGGTATCGCTTTTATCTGGCGTGCTAAACTTTGGGCTTCCAAAAATATAAGCCGGTGTATCATGATTGGAGTGAGTAGGAAATAAGGGCTTCTCTTCTCCGACAGTTAAATTATGTATTTCGGGATGGCACCATTTGCAAGTTTTGGATAAGTATACGGTAGTTGTAAGTTCGATAAGATAAAAGCAAACCGCTGTTTCTCCGTTTTTATCTAACCATATTTTTTTTTGATCCGTATCAATATTTGACCAGTTGAACGAAGAATAAAGCTCTATTACTTCCTTTTCGTTCTCGAAACTATTTATCGGCCCGTTGTTAAGGCGTTTGTCTTTAATAAAAAAAACTGATACGAAAGTAACGTTTACTCGAGATTCGCGATGCTTTTCTTCAATAAATTTGCGGATTCCGTGAAAAGAATCAAATGTGCATGTTATTGATAATAATATAATTACATTTTTTTTTACCTCAGGTTCAAATAGAAAAACATAGCCATTTTCATACGCGTCAATTAACCCGTAGTTGGGGGTGTGATTAAATTTCTCATTAATTTCTTTACACATCTCGCTCAGAAAAAGACGAGAGTAACTACCATAACCTATTAGTGTAGTGTCTTCAAAAGATAAACCAAATTCCTCAGATTTCGCTACCAGGATTTTTGCCAGAGTAGACGAATTTTCCTGTTTTTGGAAATATCGTTTTGCATAGTAGTAATCTGTTGTGTGTATTTTGCCACCAATTTCAAAATGCTCGCCGTTTACCCGGTAACCATTATCAGAAACAGGCTGCTCCATTTCTTCTTTGATAATTGCGATTGTATCTGCGATCTCATTGGTATCCATATATGATATGAGGTTATGGTTAAACTTTAAATTTATTATTTTATTAATATTATTTAAATAAATAATTAAAAAAAAAGGCCGGTGTAAACACC